>JBCCTP010000368.1:0-5033 GCA_039198505.1 Actinomycetota bacterium
CCCGTCGCGTCGAAGCCGGCCGTCGACGAGAACGGCTCGAGTTGGTCGACGAGCCGACCGTTGGCCGCGTCGAACACGTACGCGGCGCCGGACTGCGGGCCGTCGGTGTCACGACCTGGTGCGCCGACGAGTGCGGTCGTCCCGGACAGGGACACCGATCGGCCGAACTGGTTGTCGTCCCGTTCGAAGAATGATCCGGGTGAGACGAGCTGTCGGAGCTCGGTTCCGCTGGCCGCATCGACGACGACGACCGAGCCGGACTCGGCGGGATCGTCGTCGAACGGGGCGCCCACGAGGTGAAGGGGTCCGTCGGTCGCCACGGCGAAACCGAAGTTGTCGCCCGCAGCGCCGTCGGACGCCAACAGTTTTCGGGTCTCGGTCGCGGTGTCGGACGCGTGAGCGGTCGCCGACGCGACGATGCCGGCCGCGATGAGCGAGCCGGCGACGGGAACGGACAGGAGGAAACGCATCGAGAAGCTCCTTGGGGGAGGGACGGATGTGGTCTCTGAACGGTTCTCGCCGGTCTCGACGACGGCGCCGTTGCAGGCGGCGTGACCGGCGGTGCCAGTGTGAATCGACGTCCGTGAACAGAGCCGTCCGCCGTCGGAAACTCGGGCGAACGGAACGCGAAATCGGACACCTGGCGTCACCGGACAGCGTCGACTCGACGCCGTCCCGGCGTCACTGCTCCGGCGTCAGAGGTGTCGGAGCGAGTTGCCGACGGCCGAGATCCACATCGCCTGGTTCGGCCACAGGAGTCGTTCGGCGGCGGCGAGCGAGATCCACCGGAAGCGGAACCGGTTCAGCACGACGTCGCCGCCGGAGGTCTCGTTCCATTCCCAGGTCTCGGCGGGCGATCCGTCGAACAGGTGGAGATGAAAGGCGTGCTGGACGTGTTCCTCGAGTCCTCCGGGAACGGTCCCTTCTTCGGCTCGTCCCCACGCCTCGCCCAGCTGGCGGACGATGGCAGCCGATTCGATCCCCGATTCCTCGGCGAGTTCCCGGACGACTGCGTCGGAAGCCGACTCACCCGCATGGATCCCGCCTCCCGGCACTTGTGTTCCGGCATCGACGTCGAGATGCTCGAACACGAGCAGACGGTGACCCGGATCGGTCACGAAGGCCGCGGCTCTCTGATAGCAGAGCGGGTGCCAGCCCGAGAGGGCCGATCGGTGTCGCCCGTTCGATGGCGCCGCATCGTCACTCTGGTCCATGACGCTCCGTGATCGTCGACGGGGGAACGATCCGGTCCCGCGTGGCGAGCTCAGTCGAGGCCGACCAGGCCGAAGATGCGCTCGAGGAGCCAGTAGAGCAGGAAGCCGATGCCCGCGATGATCGTCGGCGGGAGCAACCAGACGGCAGCGCCCGCTGCGACGAGCCCCGCTCCGAACTGTCGGCCCCACAGCGCGCTGGCGACGATCGGGAGTGCAAGGGCGACGGCGAGCACTCCGCCGGGCTCGGTGTCGCCGGGGAGGGTGCTGTCGGTGATGACCGCGATCGTCGACCAGACGGCCGCCGTGATACCCGCCGTCGCGAGCACGGCCCACAGGAGGACGGTCCAGCGGCGGAGACCGCCGACTGCCCACCGTGTTCGGAGCGCCGTTGCCGTCCACATGATCCATCGCTGGATCCACGGCGTGCCGACCGCCTGCAGCATGTATCGCCAGTACCTGTCGGCCGCGATGTCGCTGCCGAGTGTTCCCTCGTTCGGCTTCTTGCTGATGATCAGGTGGTCGTGGATGAGCGCGGCGGGCGTGTGGCGGCCGTACGGGCCGACGAACCACCGGACGAACAGCGGAATCGACGCGAGGTCGGTGACTCCGAGTTCGGTGCCGGTCAGTGTCCTCGCCGCATCCTGCTTCTCGGGGTCGACCTTGCTGTCGTCGAGCCCCATGTCGCCGACGAACTCCAGGGTGCCGGTGAACGTGAAGTCCTTCTCGTTCACCTGCGTCAGCGGGAGCGGCGCACCCTCGACGCCGTTCACCAGGAAGAACTCGCCCCACGGGGCGGTCGGACCGGCGTTCTGTCGATTCGGGGGCGTCGACCCCTCGGAACGAGCATCCGGCTCTCTCGCGACATCGTCCATGAGCATCCCTTTCTGCCCACAGCGCCGTGACCTCGCCCGGTGCTGACTCCGCCGGCTTGCGGCGTCACGACCTCCACGCGCTGCGCGGCTCCGATCCACGCTACACCGCGCCGGAATCGGCGTGCCGGTGTTCAGGTTCCGGTGCGGAGTGCGGTGGCGGGGTCGATGCTGGCGGCGCGCCACGCGGGGTATGCGCCGGCGACGGTGCCCACGAGGGCGCCGAGCGCAGGTGCTGCGAGTGGGAGTACGGGGTCGAGGACCGGGGTCCAGTCGCGGATGGCCGCGACGGCGGTGACGATGAGAGTGCCCACGCTGGCGCCGATGATGCCGGCGATGAGTCCGAGGAGGGCGCTCTCGGCGAGGAACTGGGTGGCGATGCTGGATCGTCGGCCGCCGAGGGCGCCTCGCAGCCCGATCTCGCCCGTGCGTTCGAGCACCGAGACGAGGGTGACGTTGGCGATGCCGAGGCCGCCGACGACGAGAGCGATGAGTCCGAGGAGGATCAGCAGGCCGTTGAGGTCTTGTCGGACTTCGTCCCGGACCCGGGTGGGTTCGGCGGCGCGGCGAGCGAGGAGTTCGGTCGGTTGGTTGGGGTTGAGTGCGATCGGAGCTTGTCGCGCGATGAGAGGGGCGGCTCCCGGTTCGGTGCGGATGATGGTGTGGGTGGGAGTGAGGCTGCCGTAGCGGGTGAGCGCCCAGGTGTCCGGGACGATGATGGCGTCGAGGAGGTTGGGTTCGTTGTAGACGCCGGCGTCGCTGATGGTGCCGATGACGGTGAGTTGGGCGTCTCCGACGAAGATCGACGGGGAGGTCTCGGGGCGGGTGATGCCGAGTCGGCGGGCTGCGGCCGGTCCGAGGACCGCGACCGCGTCGCTACGTCGTTGGTGGATCGACCCGAACGTGCGTCCTCGGTCGATGTCGGTGAGCACGGCGTCGAAGAGTCCGGGTGTCGCTGCGACCACGTCGAGGTCGCGCGATTCGACGGTGGTGGTGCCGAGGAGGGGGATCGTTCGTGTGGCGCCAGGTGTGTCGACCGTGGTGTACGCGCCGGCGCTGATGACGCCGTTGAGGTGGCCGAGTCGGTCCTCGACGTTCCACGGGAGTGCCGGGTTGAGAGGGTCGCCGGAGCGGCGGACGGGTTCGACGGTGACCTCGGTGGCCGAGAGGGTGTCGAAGCGGGCGACGATGCGGTTTCCGGCGGTGTCGGCGATGCCGATGGTCGCGAGGAGCGAGGCGATTCCGAGAACGGTTCCGAGCGCCGTCAGAGCGGTGCGAGCGGGCCGTGCGAGCATCGAGGTGAAGGTGTCCGCCGCGGCGTGGTTCACGCGCCGCAGCCGGCTGGGCGTGTGAGGCGTTCGTGGGGACGTCTGTCGGCCCTTCCCGTCGCTCTCGATCGTTGCGCTGCGTTCTCGCGTGTCGTCGACGATGGCGCCGTCTCGGAGGGTGATCGTTCGATCAGCGCGCCGGCTGGTGTCGGGGTCGTGGGTGACGACGAGCAGGGTGAGGCCCATCGCGTGGAGTTCGTCGAACAGGTCGAGGACCTCTGCGCTGGTGCGGCTGTCGAGGTTGCCGGTCGGTTCGTCGGCCAGGAGCAGTGCCGGCCGGGTGACGATGGCCCGAGCGATCGCGACCCGTTGACGTTCACCGCCGGACAGTGTCGGCGGGAGCGCGTCGAGCCGATGTTCCAGGCCGACGCGGACCAGTGCGTCGACCGCAGCCTTCCTCTGATCCGACGGCGGCGTCGGGTGATAGCGGAAGGCGAGTTGCACGTTCTCGACCGCGGTTCGGTCGTCGAGCAGGTGGAACGACTGGAAGACGAACCCGATCTGCGACGCGCGGAGCCGGGCTCGTTCCACCGACGAGATGGACTCGACGTCGATGCCTGCCAGGCGAAGCTGCCCGCCGCTCGGGTGATCGAGAAGGCCGATGACGTTGAGCAGCGTCGACTTCCCCGACCCCGAAGGACCGGTGATGGCCACGTGGTCGCCGACGCTGACGTCGAGGTCGATGCTCCGCAGCACCTCGACCGGTGCGGTCACACCGAAACGACGCGAGATACCGCGGAGACGGATCGCTTCCTCGTGCGCGATCGAGTCGGGATCAGGTTCCGACGACGACACGGTCACCCTCGCGCAGTTCCCCATCGACGACCGGTGCGACTTCCACCTCACCACCCGAGGTCAGGCCCGTGGTGACCGAGACGAGGACGGTGGAGTCGTCCTCCCGTTCGACTTCGACTCGTGCCGAGCCGTCGGGACCCGCGGTGAGCGCTGCGACCGGTACGACGAGCACCTCACCCTTGCTGCTCTCGATCGGGATCACCACGCGCGTGAGGGCCCCCGCCGGGATCGCCGTCGACTCATCGCCCACCGGTTCGACGGCGATGCGATACGCGCCTCCCGACCCGTCGATCGGTCGATCGCCGACGTCGGTCACGATCGCCGACACCACCAGCTCGAGGTCGTCGACGTTGATCACCGCGTCGTCGCCGACATCGACGAGGCTGCGATCGGCGCCGGCGATCTGCGACACGACCTGCAACTCAGAGCTCGCGACGCGAATGACGGGCCCCGACACGAGATCCCCGCGCTCGACCAGGATGGCATCGACGACGCGTGGAAGTTCGGGAACGAACACGAATTCGCTCAACGGCAACACGACACCCGACTCGGCGCCGGGGGCGTCGTAGCCGGCGGATCGATACGCGACCTCGATCGCGCCCGCCGTCGCCCGATCGAGAAGATCGTCGGCTCGGTCGATGAGTCCCGCAGCCAACAAGTTGTCCTCGAGCTGAGCGACGTCGTCGCCGCGGGCGTCGATCCGGAGCGACCGGAACGCAGGCAGCTGACCCGACCACGCGAACACGGGACGTTCGGCGATCTCGATCACGACGTCACCCCGATTGATCTCGGTGTCGACCTCGACCGGGAGGGCGGTCACGACGGCG
>JBCCTP010000369.1:0-5029 GCA_039198505.1 Actinomycetota bacterium
GACCGAGGCCCTCGTGCCGAGTCTCCGCGAGTACACGACCCGGTTCGGCCTCACGCCGACGCGGGCCCAGCGGCTCCGCCCCGAGACGCTCGTGATGCACCCGGGACCGATGAACCGCGGCGTCGAGATGGCTGTCGACCCGGCAGAACTCCCCGGTGCCGTCATCACGCAACAGGTCACCAACGGCATCGCCGTGCGGATGGCCGTCCTCTTCGACTCGCTCGCCTCGGGAGGCAGCGACGACCCCACGTCCGACCTCGAACGCCCGGAGACTAACTGATGAGCTCGACCACGACCGATCCCTTCGCGAGCGCAGCGGTGGAACTCGCGAGTGTGACGTTCACCAACGCGACGATCGTCGATCAGAACGGCACACGGACCGGCGACGTTCGGATCGCCGGCGGTCTCATCGCGGGCCCCGGCGAGAGCGACGAGACGATCGACGCCACCGGCCTCGTCGTCTCGCCCGGCTTCGTCGATCTCCACACGCACCTCCGCGAACCGGGCAAGGAGGAGGCTGAGACCATCGAGACCGGGAGCCGGGCGGCGGCCAAGGGCGGGTACACGGCGGTGGTCGCGATGCCGAACACCGACCCGACGCAGGACTGCGTCGAGGTGGTCGACTTCGTCCGGCGGCAGGGCCAGCGCGCCGGCTTGTGCGACGTCCATCCGTCGGGATCGATCACGGTCGGTCGAGCGGGGGAGCAGCTCACGCCGTTCGCCGAGTTGGCGGCCGTCGGCGTCCGGCTCTTCACCGACGACGGCAACGGCGTGCAGGACGCCCAGTTGATGCGTCGGGCGTTCGAGTACGCCGGCCAGCTCGGCGTGACGCTCGCCCAGCACTGCGAGGTCGAGACACTCACGAAGGGCGCTGTCATGCACGAGGGCCATTGCTGCTCGAAGCTCGGTCTGCCCGGCTGGCCGTCGCTGGCTGAAGAGCTGATGGTCCACCGCGACATCGAGCTCGTGCGGCTGACCGGAGCGCCGGCGCACCTCCTCCACCTCTCGACGGCGGGCAGCGTCGATCTCGTCAGGAAGGCGAAGGCCGACGGTCTCCCGATCACGGCCGAGGCCACGCCCCACCACGTCAGCCTCACCGACGAGCTCCTGGCGTCGTACTCGGCGCTGTACAAGGTCAACCCGCCGCTCCGCACGATGGACGACGTCCACGCCGTCCGCGAGGGGCTCGCCGACGGCACGATCGACGCCATCGCGACCGACCACGCTCCGCACGCACCCGAGACCAAGGAGGAGCCGCTCGATCAGGCGCCGCCGGGCATGCTGGGCCTCGAGACCGCACTCGGCGTGTGCCTCGCCCACCTCGACATGCCGCTGGCCGATGTGGTCGCCGCACTGTCGTGGAAGCCCGCTGCGATCGCTCGGCTCGACGACCGACACGGGCGACCGATCGCCGAGGGCGAACCCGCCAACCTCACCGTGTTCGACCCGAGCGAGGAGTGGGAGGTCGTCCCCGCCCACCTCGCCAGCAAGAGCCGCAACACCCCCTTCATCGGAATCACGTTGCGCGGACGAGTGCGACACACGATGCTCGACGGTCGCATGACCGTTCGCGACGGAAAGGCCACCCTGTGAGCGCCACGAGCGGACACCCGCCGATCACGCCCGGACAGCTCGTTCTCGAGGACGGCAGCGTCCTCGAAGGCGAGCTGATCGGTGCCCGCAGCCCGGTCGCCACCGGCGAGGTCGTGTTCAACACGGTCCTGTCCGGCTATCAGGAGGTCATCACCGACCCGAGCTACGCCGGCCAGATCATCACCTTCACGAACCCGCACATCGGGAACTACGGGGTCAACGCCGACGACTTCGAGTCGGTCGGCCCCTTCTGCCGCGGGGTGGTCGTCCGCGACCTTGCCCGGCGCCACAGCAACCAGCGGGCCCAGGCCGGGCTCGACGCGTTTCTCTTCCAGCACGGTGTGTCCGGCATCGCCGGCGTCGACACGCGGCGGCTCACCCGCATCATCCGCGAGATGGGTGCGATCGCGGGGGCGTTCGGAACCGAGGACGAGTCGAAGCTGCTCGACGCGGCCCGGCTCGAGCCGGGGACCTCCGGCATCGACCTGGTGTCGACGGTGACCACACCTCGGCCCTACACGGTGCCCGCCGCCGAGGGCGCCGATGCCGACCGAGTCCTCGTGGCGGTGGACTTCGGGATGAAGCGCAACATCGTCCGCAACCTGTCACGCCTCGGTCGGGTCGAGGTCGTCCCCGCCGCCACGACGGCGGACGAGATCCGGGCCTACGAGCCGGACGGCCTCTTCCTCTCGAACGGCCCCGGCGACCCCGAGATGAACGAGGGGGCGATCGGCACGATCAAGGACCTGGTCGGCGAGGTGCCGATCTTCGGGATCTGCCTCGGCCACCAATTGCTGGGCCTCGCGCTCGGCGCGGAGACGGTGAAGTTGCCGTTCGGTCATCACGGCGGGAACCACCCGGTGATGCGTCTCGAGGACGGCACGGTCGAGATCACCAGCCAGAACCACAACTTCGCCGTCGCCGCCGACACGTTGCCCGATGGCGTCACGATGAGCCACGTCAACCTCAACGACGGAGTGTGCCAGGGCATGACCTACCCCGAGGCGCGGGCGTTCAGCGTGCAGCACCATCCCGAGGCCAACCCCGGTCCGCACGACGCCCGCTACCTGTTCGACCGATTCGACGAGCTGATGAGCGATCGCGTGACGAGCCAGGCACGTCACGCGACGGACGACGGTGGAGGGGAGGGCTGATGCCGCGGCGTGACGACATCGAGTCGATCCTCATCATCGGATCGGGGCCGATCGTCATCGGCCAGGCGTGCGAATTCGACTACTCGGGCACACAGGCCTGCCGGGTCCTCCGCGAGGAGGGCTACCGGGTGATCCTCGCCAACTCGAACCCGGCGACGATCATGACCGATCCCGACTTCGCCGACGCCACGTACGTCGAGCCGCTCACCTGGGAGGTCTTGGCGAAGATCATCGAGGTCGAGAAGCCCGACGCGGTGTTGCCCACCCTCGGCGGCCAGACCGGGCTCAACGTCGGCATGGAGCTCTTCGAGCGCGGCATCATCGGCGTGCCCGGGACGCCCGAGATGATCGGAGCCGACGCCGAGGCCATCGCCACCGCCGAAGACCGCCAACGGTTCAAGGAGGCGATGCTCGAGATCGGCCTCGACGTGCCCCGCTCGGGAATCGCGCACTCGATCGAGGAGGCGCGCACCGTTGTCGAGGAGATCGGGTTGCCGGTCATCGTCCGGCCGGCGTACATCCTCGGCGGGCGGGGCACCGGGATCGCCCACACGCCGGAAGAGTTCGAAAAGGTCGCGGCGAACGGGCTCGCCGCCAGCCCGATCTCGGAGATCCTGGTCGAGCAGTCGATCGTCGGCTGGAAGGAGTACGAGCTCGAGGTCATGCGTGACCGCGCCGACAACTGCGTGATCATCTGCGGCATCGAGAACGTCGATGCCATGGGCGTCCACACCGGCGACTCCATCACGGTCGCGCCGATCCAGACGCTGACCGACGTCGAGTACCAGGAGATGCGCGACGCCGCGTTCGCGTGCATCCGTCGCGTCGGCGTCGAGACCGGCGGCTCCAACGTGCAGTTCGCCGTCCATCCCGACACGGGTCGCCAGGTCGTGATCGAGATGAACCCGCGGGTGTCGCGGTCGTCGGCGCTCGCGTCGAAGGCGACGGGCTTCCCGATCGCCAAGATCGCCGCCCGGCTCGCTGTCGGGTACTCGCTGGACGAGATCCAGAACGACATCACCGCGCCCGGAGGCGACGCCCGCACGGTGTCGTCGATCGTCGCCGACGGCGGAGTGCCCGACGCCACCGGCGCCACTCGGTTCGCGACACCCGCAGCCTTCGAGCCCGTGATCGACTACGTCGTCACGAAGGTGCCCCGGTGGGCGTTCGAGAAGCTCCCGGGTGCCGACGGCGTGCTCGGCACGCAGATGCAGTCGGTGGGCGAGGTCATGGCAGTCGGCCGCACCTTCCCCGAGAGCCTGCAGAAGGCTCTGCGTTCGCTCGAGCAGGGCCGCCTCGGCCTGAACTGCGATCCGGGTGAGGAGGCGTACGCCGAGCTCGACGACGCGGCGCTGCTCGCCCGTCTCGCCGTCCCCACGCCGGAGCGGATCTTCCAGGTCGGTGAGGCGCTGCGGCGGCCGAGCATCCCGTTCGACGAGGTCCATCGGGCGACCCACATCGACCCGTGGTTCCTCGACCAGATGTCGATCATCACCGAGGAGCGCGATGCGCTGTCGGGATGGTCGCCGAACGATCTCGATCGGCGGGCGTGGAAGCGGTCGAAGCAACTCGGCTTCTCCGACGCCCAGCTCGCGTTCCTCTGGGGTGTCGACCTCGCCGACGTTCGAGCAGCCCGGCTCGCCGCCGGGGTCGAGCCGACGTACAAGACGGTCGACACGTGCTCGGCCGAGTTCGCTGCAGCGACGCCCTACCACTACTCCACGTGGGAGGACGAGAGTGAGGTCGCCGAGTCCGATCGTCCGAAGGTCGTGATCCTCGGATCGGGTCCGAACCGGATCGGCCAGGGGATCGAGTTCGACTACTGCTGCGTCCACGCGTCGTTCGCGCTCCGCGACGCCGGTTTCGAGACCGTCATGATCAACTGCAACCCCGAGACGGTGTCGACCGACTACGACACGTCCGACCGGTTGTACTTCGAGCCGCTCACGGTCGAGGACGTGCAGAACGTGATCGACACCGAGAAGCCGGAGAAGGTCATCGTGTCGCTCGGCGGGCAGACGCCGCTCAAGCTCGCCGGAGACATCGACCCCGACCTCGTGGCGGGAACGTCGCCCGACTCGATCGACTCGGCCGAGGATCGCGAGCGCTGGAACGACATGTGCGACGAGCTGGCGATCCCCCAGCCGCCGGGTGGCACGGCGGTCGACGTCGAGCAGGCGCTCACCATCACCGCCGACGTCGGCTATCCGGTGCTGGTCCGGCCGAGCTACGTGCTCGGTGGGCGGGCGATGCAGATCGTGCACGACGACGCCCAACTGCGC
>JBCCTP010000370.1:0-5020 GCA_039198505.1 Actinomycetota bacterium
CAGCCGCCGGCCGACTGGTTCGCCGAGCACGGCATCGACCCATCACTCGACACGTCCACGTGGCCCACCGCATTCGTCGGCGACGCGCCGTACGTCAACTCGGCGAACGAGTCACTCGACCTGAACGGCATCGCGAACAAGGCCGACGGCATCGCTGCCATCAACGCCTGGCTCGAGGCACAGGGTTCGGGCCAGGCGACCATCAACTACAAGCTGCGCGATTGGCTCTTCAGCCGGCAGCGCTACTGGGGCGAACCGTTCCCCGTCGTCTGGGACGAGGCGGGCAACCCGCACACCGTTCCCGACGAGATGCTGCCGGTCGAGCTGCCCGACACCGACCAGTTCTCTCCCCGAACGTTCGATCCCGATGACGCCGACTCCAACCCCGAGAGTCCGCTCGATCGACTCGATGACTGGATCACGGTCGAGCTCGACCTGGGCGACGGCCGCGGAGTGCAGCGGTACCGACGCGACTCCAACGTGATGCCGCAGTGGGCGGGCTCCTGCTGGTATCAGCTTCGCTACATCGACCCCACCAACGAGAGCCGGTTCTGTGAGGTCGAGAACGAGGCGTACTGGATGGGCCCGCGCACCGACGTCCGGCCCGATCATCCCGGCGGCATCGACCTCTACGTCGGCGGCGTCGAGCACGCCGTGCTGCACCTGCTGTACGCCCGGTTCTGGCACAAGGTGCTCTTCGATCTCGGCCACGTCACGTCGGTCGAGCCGTACGCGCGCCTGTTCAACCAGGGTTACATCATGGCCGACGCGTTCACCGACGCTCGGGGGATCTACGTCGACGCGTTCCAGGTCGACGGCGACGACGAGTCCGGCTACACGTTCGACGGCCAGCCGGTCACCCGCGAGTACGGGAAGATGGGCAAGAGCCTGAAGAACGCCGTGTCGCCCGACGAGATGTACGAGGCGTACGGCGCCGACACCCTGCGCCTGCACGAGATGTCGATGGGTCCACTCGACGCATCGCGTCCGTGGGAGACGCGCGACGTCGTCGGCATGTACCGCTTCCTCCAGCGACTGTGGCGCAACCTGGTCGACGAGGCGACCGGTGAGTCCACCGTGGTCGACGAGCCGGCCGACGACGAGACGCGCAAGCTGTTGCACCGGACGATCGACGTCGTCCGCACCGAGATGGACGCACTGCGGTTCAACACCGCGATCGCCAAGATCATCGAGTTGAACAACGCGCTCACCAAGCTCCCGGCCACACCCCGAGACGTCGCCGAGCCGCTCGTCCTGATGCTGGCGCCCCTCGTGCCCCACGTGGCCGAAGAGCTGTGGGTGAAGATCGGCCGCTCCGGATCGACCGACGGGACCGTCACCTACGCCCCGTTCCCCGAGGCCGACCCTGCTCTGCTCGTCGACGACACGATCGAGCTGCCGATCCAGATCAACGGAAAGGTCCGCAGCCGCGTCACGGTGAGCGCCGATGCCGGCACGGGTGACGTCGAGGCGGCGGCGCTCGCCGACGCGAAGGTCGTCGAGGCGCTGAACGGCGGCACGCCGAAGAAGCTCATCGTCGTCCCCGGCCGCATGGTCAACGTCGTCGTCTGACCGGGCACACGGGGTCTGACCCCATCTGCCCCAGGCGTCCGCCCGCACTCTCGGGCGACGGACCCGTCCGTCCATACTCGTCCGGATGGACCTGACGACCGACGGCTACGAGACGATCGAGGTGGCGGAGGCCGACGACGGCATCGCCCTCGTCACGTTGAACCGACCCGATCGCCTGAACGCGATCACGACGACGATGATCGTCGAACTCGAGTCGGTGGTGTCCCAGGTCGACCTCGACCCCACGCTGCGAGCGGTGATCGTCACCGGCGCCGGTCGGGGGTTCTCGGCCGGCCTCGACCTCCAGGAGCAGGGAGTCGCTCCCGGCGCCGACGGCGTCAGCCCGACGGTGCGCGGCTTCCTGTGGCAGGACCACCTCGCCACGCTGCACGAGAGGATCCATCGCTCGCGGAAGCCATGGATCGCTGCGGTGAACGGTCCCTGCGTCGGCGGCGGCTTCGCCATGAGCCTCGCCTGCGACGTCCGGGTCGCCGCGACGTCGGCGACGTTCGGGGCGGTGTTCCTGAAGGTCGGGGTGTCGAACTGCGACATGGGCACGAGCTACTTCCTCCCCCGCCTGGTCGGCGCCTCACGGTCGGCAGAGCTGCTGCTGACCGCTCGGATCTTCGATGCGGACGAGGCACGCGAGATCGGCCTCGTCGTCGACGTGGTCGACGCCGGAACAGTCGTGGATCGAGCGCTTGACACCGCCCGGCTGATTCGCGCCAACGCACCCTTCGCCACATGGATGACGAAGGAGACGATGTGGCAGACCGTCGACGCTCCGTCGCTGCGCCACGCTCTCGACATCGAGAACCGCACGCAGATCATGTGCAGCGGGACGGGCGACATCGCCGAGGCACGGGCGGCGTTCGTCGAGAAGCGTTCGCCCAACTGGCAGGGTCTCTGAACCGGCACGTCGGGTGACACCGATTTTCCTGGACCTGCGATCCGGATGGCGCGACACTCGTTTCAACAGGGTTCGTGAGATGACCAACGCGGGATCCAGCGCCGTCGGCCCGTCCGACTGGCTCGACTGATCCGAGCACCACCCAGCAACGGGACGGTCGTCCACGAACCCATTTCGCGCCCGGACTCCGGCGGGGCCGGTCAACTCGACGATCGTCGGGCGTCGGCGAGACGGCGCTCCAGCAGCTCTCGTTCGGCCGGAT
The DNA here is from genome assembly GCA_039198505.1 of Actinomycetota bacterium. Taxonomy (GTDB): domain Bacteria; phylum Actinomycetota; class Acidimicrobiia; order Acidimicrobiales; family Ilumatobacteraceae; genus Ilumatobacter_A. The sequence goes on from JBCCTP010000370.1 coordinate 2,745, forward strand.
TGCGCACCAGCTCGAGAGCCCGCTCGAACGACTCGATCGCTTCGTCGTGACGACCGGTTCGAGCGAGGAGCTCGCCGCGGGTCGAGTGCGCGAGGTGGAAGTCGTCGAGTCGGCCGCGATCACCACCACCGTCGCCGAGTGCGTCGAGCGCACGGAGCCCGGCATCGGGCCCGTCCGCCATCGCGACCGCCACCGCCCGGTTCAGACCGACGACAGGCGTCGGGTCGAGGGCCACGAGCTGGTCGTAGAGCGCGACGATGCGCGGCCAGTCGGTCTCGTCGGCCGTTCGGGCGTTGGAGTGGTACGACGCGATGGCGGCCTGCAGTTGGTACCGGCCGGGTCGCCGCTGCTCGAACGCGTGGCGCAAGTCGTCGTTGCCGGTCCGGATCTCGTCGAGCTTCCAGCTCGTGCGGTCCTGGTCGTCGAGCAGGACCAGCTGGTCGCCGACCACCCGGCCGTGTCGTCGTGCGTGCACGAATCGCATCAAGGCGAGGAGTCCGAGCGTCTCGGGATCGGAGTCGTCGAGTCGAGCCAGCAGCTCGGTGAGTCGGATCGCCTCCTCGCAGAGGTCGACTCGCTGGACACCCGTCGTACCCGACCGGCTGAGGTATCCCTCGTTGAACACCAGGTACAAGGCGGCGTGCACGAATCGCAGGCGCGCCGACAGACCGTCGGCGCCATCGAGGCCGGTCGGCAGGTGCATCGGGATCGCTGCCGCCCGGATCTTCTTCTTCGCTCGGGTGATCCGCTGGGCGATGGTCGGGGTCGGGGCCAGGAACGCTTCGGCGATCTCCTCGGTGGTGAGACCGCCGACGAGCCGCAACGTGAGCGCGACCTGTGCGTCGAGGTCGAGCGCCGGGTGACAACACAGAAGCACGAGACGGAGGCGCTCGTCGCCGGGATCGAGGCCGTGGTCGGTGATCATGATGTGTCCTCCGCTCGTGGCCACGTCGCCATCGCGCGACGTCGACCCCGCCTCGTCGCGTGACGTGTCGAGTTCGGGCGCCGACGAGCGCAGCCGGCGCCGTTCCGATCCGTCTCGGCGCAGAGCGTCGATCGCCTTGCGTCGGGCGACCTGGTGGAGCCATCCCGCCGGGTTCGTGGGGATCCCGTCGGTCGGCCACCGGGTCGCCGCCTCGATCACTGCCTCCTGGACCGCGTCGTCGGCCAGATCGAGATCGCCGAAACGCCGGGTGACGGCGGCGAGCACCCGGCCCGCGTCGTGGCGGGCCAGGTGCTCGATCGCTGTTCGGATCGGGTCGTCGTCGATCATGACGCCGAACCGGTCGACGATCTGCGCTCGGTCGGACCGGCGCCTCCCATCAGCCTCGCGGTCCACCGATCGTGATGTCGGGGCGGAAGCCGACCGGACGGACCTCGAACGATCCCACCGGGATCGGGATCTTGCGGGCGATCGCCATCGCCGCGTCGAGGTCGGGGGCCTCGACGATGTAGAAGCCGCCGAGCTGTTCCTTGGTCTCGGCGTAGGGGCCGTCAGTGATCGACTCGCTTGCGTCGGCCGCCGTGCCCAGCGTCGTGGCGGCGGCGGTGGGCGCCAGCCCGGCGCCGACCACGTAGGCGCCGGCCTCGATGAGCTCCTGGTTGAGGGCCATCCACTCGGACATCATCTGTTCGAACTCCGGCGTGCCGGGCGCGATGTCGGGCGCCTGGCTCTCGTCGGTGTAGTGGAGGATCATGTATTCCATGGCGTGAGTCTCGCTTTCTGATCTGGGTGTTCTGGTCGGGGTGTTGCGGTCGTGATCTGGGTGTGATCGCGTCGGGCGGGTTCAGTTCGTCTCGGCGACGAGTGCGAGACGGTCGAGTGTGACGGCCATGCCGTCGGCGAGGTGAGCCGAGCGGTCGGTCACGCCGGCCCGGCGCTGCAGCCAGCGGATCGGTGCGGGTGACCGACGGTCCTGCTGGACCGATTCGGTCACGAGGGTTCCGCCGTCGACCTGCTCGAATCGGTAGCTCCACCGCGGGCCCGACTTGCCGGGCACCTTGAACGTGAACTCGCTGCCGGGCTCGGCGACGACGACCTCGGGAGTGGTCGACCACGAGTTCTTACCGAGGCGGTTGGTGCCCTTGAAGCGGGCGCCGACCTCGGCGTGTGTCGCTCCCTTGACCCAGCGGGCCGAGGTGGTCTCGGGGCTCCACTCGCCCATCCGGGTCACGTCGGCGACGAGGTCGTAGAGCCGCTGCGGGCTGGCGGCGATGACCCGCTCGACCTCGGCGGCGACCGGCTGCGGACGACCGTCGGCGGCGGGCGGCGATGC
>JBCCTP010000371.1:0-5009 GCA_039198505.1 Actinomycetota bacterium
AGGCACGATGCGACCGGCCACCGTGGAGGACCTCGCCATCGGGAACGGCATCGAGATGCCGACCGACGACGTCACCGATCTGTACGAGTACGACGACCACACCGGGTTCCTCGAGATCTTCTGGTTGGTCCAGTCGACCCTGGTCGCCCCGGAGGACTGGGAGCGGCTGGCCTACGAGTCGATCATCGACGGAGCTGCGCACGGGCTGGTGTACCGCGAGACGTTCTTCACCCCGGCACGTCACCTCGTGGCGGGTCAGGGTCTGGGTGAGATCGTCGCCGCGCTCGACCGGGGTCTCGACGCGGCCGAACGTGACACCGGAGTGAGGTGCCGCCTCATCTTCGACATCGATCGCGACTTCGATCCGGCGGTGAGCCTGGGCCACGTGACCGACCTCGTCGAGTTGCGCCGGACGGGAGCGCCGGGTGCCGAGCGGGTGATCGGCATGGGCATGGACTCGACCGAGATCGGCAAGGACCCGATGAGCTTCGCCGAGTCGTACGCCCTCGCCGGCGAGGCCGGGCTCCGGCGCACGGCGCACCAGGGGGAGAACGCTCCGGCCTGGACCATCGCCGCCGCGCTCGACGGGCTCGGCTGCGACCGGATCGACCACGGCATCTCGGTGTTCGAGGATCCCGAGCTGGTTCGACGAGTCGTCGACGACCAGGTGCCGTTGACCGTCTGCCCCAATGCGAACGTGCTCATCAATCCCGACGTCTTCGCCCGCCTCGAGGACCACGTGTTCCCGCGGATGCGCGAGGCGGGCATCCTCGCCACGCTCAACACCGACGATCCGGCGATGGTCGGTCTCGACCTCACCCAGGAGTACGGGAGGTGTGCGGAGGTGTTCGGCTACTCGCCGGCCGACATGGTCGACATCGCCCTCGACGGCGTGCGGGGCTCGTGGCTCGACGAGTCGGATGCGGCCGTCGTGGCGTCCTCGATCAGCGATGCGGCGGCGAACATGGCGTCGGCTCCGTCGTCGACGTAGGCGCGCACGAGCTCGCGCATCCAGCGCCGATACACGTTCGACACGAGGTCGGTGTGGACCGACAGTTCCTCGCTCGGATCGAGCGGGAACGAGGCGGGGGTCTGGCTGCCCACCACCGGGGCGTCCTCGTCGAGGACCTGCTGTTGGAAGGCCATGTGGTCGGCGTCGGTGCGATCGGGATCGTCGCCGTCGAGGTCGTCGTCGCGGGACATGAACCAGAACGACCGGCACTCGGTCGCGGACAACGGGCTGGCGGTCATCCAGAGGATGCGGCGCGCTCCGCTCGCGAGCAGGAAGTCGATCTCGACCGTGCACGGCATCGACACCCGGTAGCGGGAGGCTCCGTACATCGCCGAGTCGTCCGGTTCGAAGTCGGGCATGTCGTACTGGAACCGCAGCTCGTGGCCGTGACGATGGATCTCCGGCAGCGGCGGGACGGGGCGTTCTCGGCTGCCGAGCGACCCGTCGTGCACCCAGGCGAAGTGCGCCAGGTCGAAGAAGTTCTCGACGCGTCGCGGTGCGCCCACCGGCCACACGTAGGGCTCTCCCGCGAGGGCGTGCTGCGCGGGCTCGTCGGTCGCCGACCAGTGCGGCAGCGGGACGGGTGACCCCTCTGCTCCGGTTGCGGCGTCGACCGAGAGGTTGACCCACACGAGCCCGTACCGCTCCTGGACGGCGTAGGACCCGATGCGCGCCCTCTCGGGAATCGGTCGGCCGGGCATCGACGGGATCGAGGTGCAGCGACCGTCCGCCGCCCACGTCCACCCGTGGTAGGCGCAGCGCACCTCGCAGCCGTCGACCTCGCCGACCGACAGGCGTGCCGAGCGGTGGAGGCAGCGGTCATCGAGCACGCTCCACGACCCGTCGCCGAGACGGGCCACGGCGAGCTCGCGATCGAGGAGGCGGACGGCCAGCGGGCGGTCGTCGGCGACCTCGTCGGTCCGGCAGACCGGGTGCCAGAAGTGGGAGAGGACGGCGGTGAGGTCGTCCTGCGTGAGCGTCCCGTCACTCGTCGTCTCACTCGTCGGTGCGGTCACGATGGCCGAACGTAGGAGGGCGAGGTGTCGGCCACGTTTCGGCGCCGTGAACCGGACGCGGCTGTTCACGGCCGCGAAACACGGCGGCCGGTCGCCGGAAACGCCCGGTGCCTACGGTCTCGCCCGATGTCCGACACGTCCCCACCGGCAGCGAATGGCTCGGATCCGGTGTCGGCGACTCCAGTCGGCGGAGGGAACTCGTTCCTCCTCACGGGCATGACGGTGCTGCCCTGCGAGGGCGAGCGGACGTTCCACGAGGTCGGCTCGGTGCTGGTCGTCGACGGCGTGATCGCCGCGGTCGGCAGCGTCGACGAGGTGTCGCACCATCCGGCTGCCGGGTCGGTCACCACCGTCGATCGGTCGGGCCACGTCGTGCTGCCCGGTCTGCACAACGCACACGTCCACTCGGGGTTGTTGAGGGGGACGGCCGAGTCGATGGCGCTGTGGGAGTGGCTCGAGAACCATGTCGATCCGGCCCACCGGGCGCTCACGCCCGAGATCGCGGAGGCGGCGTCGTGGATGGCCTACACCGAGGGTCTGCTCGGCGGCACCACGTCGGTGCTCGACATGTGGCGGTTCATGGAGGGTTCGGCACGGGCGGCCGAGGCGCTCGGGATCCGCGCCACGCTCGCGCCGTACACCGCCGATCGCTACGACCACTTCGAGTCGCTCGAGACCAATCGGCGATTGCTCGAGACCCATCGCTCGATCGACGGTGGCCGCATCCAGACGTGGGTCGGCCTGGAGCACATCTTCTACTGCTCACCGCAGATGTTCCGCGACGCAGCCGCGCTGGCCGAGGAGTTCGACACCGGGATCCACACCCACTCCAGCGAGTCGATCTGGGAGGTGCAGGAGTGTCAGCGGCAGTACGGGCGCCGGCCGATCGAGGTGTTCTACGAGCGAGGGATCCTCGACGGCCCCGCGATCATCGCCCACGGCGTGTGGCTCGATGACCGCGAGGTGTCGATCTGCGCCGGGACGTCGACGGCGATCACCCACTGCCCGTGCTCGAACATGAAGCTGGCGTCGGGTCCCGCTCGGATCGGTCACTACCGAGACGCCGGACTGACGGTCGGTCTCGGAACCGACGGCGAGAAGGAGAACAACAACCTCGACATGTTCGAGGAGATGAAGTTCGCGTCCCTGCTCCACAAGGTGTCGACGCTCGACCCGACGGTCGGTGACCCGTGGGACATCCTCGACATGGCGACACTCGCCGGTGCGCGTGCGCTCGGGATCGACGACGTGACCGGCAGCATCGAGGTGGGCAAGGAGGCCGATCTGGTCGCGGTCGATCTGCGGGCACTGCACTTCGTGCCGGTGCTGTCGGGCGACGACTTCAACGTTCCCGCGCACCTCGTGTTCACGGCGTCGGCGCGAGACGTGACCGACGTGTGGGTGCGCGGTCGCCATCTCGTGTCGAACGGCGAGGTGGCCACGGTCGACGTTACCGAGGTGGCACGACGGGCCCAGGAGGCCGCCGAGGAACTCTTCGAGCGTCGCCGAGCCCTCGACGGCCCGACCGCGAGTCCCGCGAGCGAGCTCGGTGCTCCCGAACACTCCGCCTGACGGTCCCGCGCCGGACCCCATCGTTCCCTCGACCCCGGGACTCGACGGAACGCTCGGTGCTGCCGACGGCGGGGTCGCAGCCGGCGGGCATCCTCGCCGGTGGTCGATCCTCGTCATCTGTTGCGGCGGGTTGTTCCTGCTGGTCTCCGCGTTGACGTCGTTGAACGTCGCCCTGCCGGTGCTTCGCGAGGACCTCGGCGCATCCACGTCGGACCTGCAGTGGATCATCGATGCGTACGGCGTGGTGTTCGGCGGTCTGCTGCTCACCGGAGGGGCGATCGGCGATCGGATCGGTCGTCGGGCGGCGCTCGGCCTGGGCTTCGCCATCGTGGCCGTCGGGGGGTTGATCGGTGGGCTCGCCGGGTCGGTCGGCGTGGTCATCGTGGCCCGCGCCGTCGGCGGACTCGGCGCCGCGTTGCTCATGCCGGCGACGCTGTCGACGATCACCGACGTCTTCGACGATCGAGAGCGAGGTCAGGCGATCGCCACCTGGTCCGGAGTCGCCGGGGCGGGCGGTGCGTTCGGCCCGGCGATCGGCGGCTGGTTGGTCGACGTCTCGTCGTGGCAGGCGGTCTTCTGGATGAACGTGGCGATGGCGGCCGTCGGGGTCGTCGCGGTCCTGACGGTGGTCCCACGACTGGCGCCGGCGAACGTGGGAGCGCTCGATCCCATCGGATCGGTGTTGTCGACGCTCGCCATCGGCCTCGCCGTGTTCGCCATCATCGAGGCGCCGTCGCTCGGCTGGAGCGTCCTGGTGGTGGGCGCCGGGGTCGGAGCCGTGCTCGCCGGTCTCGCGTTCGTTGCCCATGAGCACCGCACGTCGGAACCGATGCTCCCGCTCCGTGTGTTCGCTGACGCCGAGCGACGATCAGGACTCGGCACGCTGCTGTTCGCCGCGACCGGGTTCGCCGGGGTGATCTTCGTCGGAGCCCTGTTCCTGCAGATCGGATGGGGGGAGTCCGCGCTGGTCACAGGACTCCTGCTGGTCCCGATCGGAGTCTCGGAGCTGGCCGTGTCGTGGTGGTCGCCACGGTTCTGTGCGCTGATCGGGACACACCGAGTGCTGCTGCTCGGGTTGCTCGCCATGGCGGTCGGCTACACCTGGATGGCGTTCGTGCCCGTCGGGGATCGCTGGTCGTTCGTGTTCGCCGGGATCGTCGCTGGTATCGGGAACGGGTTGACGATCCCGGCCTCCGTCGAACGTGTGGTGTCGCGGGCCGAGCCCGAGGTCGCAGGGGTCGTTGCGGGCCTCAACGAGACGTCGATCGAGATCGGGGCCTCGCTCGGCGTGGCACTCCTCGGTGGAGCCCAGCGGATCGTGTTCGGCTCCCGCCTTCCCGACGGGACGCCGTCGGACGATCTCGCCGACGCGATCGACGCGACCGACGAGGCGACCGCGCTCGCTGCCT
>JBCCTP010000372.1:0-4981 GCA_039198505.1 Actinomycetota bacterium
CTCGTGCTCGATGGCGAGGTGCTCGGGCTGCTCGACGACGGAGCACCGCGGCGGTTCCAGGACACGATGGGCGACTTCTCGGCCGATGCCGAGCCGACCGAGCCGACGTCTCCACGGGGTGGTTCGCTCCGTGCCTTCTTCTTCGACGCTCTCCTGGTCGACGGCGCCCCGATCCGCGACGAGTGGCCAGCGGTTCGTCGTGGATCGGCGCGCCGTCGACCAGGAGCGCGTCGAAGAAGAAGGCACGGAGCGAACCACCTCGCGCCAACGCCATCTCGCTCGGCTCGGCGTCGGCCGAGAAGTCGCCCATCGTGTCTTGGAATCGCCGTGGTGCTCCATCGTCGAGCAGCCCGAGCACCTCGCCATCGAGCACGAGATCGCCACCCGGCATCGACCGGACCACGTCGACGACTCCCGGCAGCCGATCGGTCACGTCGTTCAGGTTCCGGGTGAACAACCGGACGTCGTCGCCGCGACGGTGCGCCTGGACACGCGCGCCGTCGAGCTTCCACTCCACCGACGCCTCACCGGTCTCCTCGATCGCGTCGACGACCGACCCCGCGGTGGCGGCGAGCATCGGCTGGACCGGGCGCAAGGCTTCGAGAGAGATCGACTCGAGTGCGCTGCGCCCTCCCCGTCGGACGATCGCAGCAGCCACGGCCAGGTCGCCCGTCATCATCGCGCCGCGACGCACCGCTGCGACCGGAACACCGTGCGACTGAGCGACGGCCGTGGCCATCACGCCGTCGAGCGCACCTTGGCGCAGCTCCCCCGAGAGAATCCCGCGGAGGAGCTGCTGTTCGGACTCGGTGGCGTCCGACAGCAGATCGTGGAGACGATCGCGGCGCGCCTGCTGGCTCCCCGCACCTGTCGTGTCCTCGATCCGACGCAGCGTGTGGTCGACGTCGCCGACGGTGAGAACGGGGGCGCCGGCGGGTTCGGGCCGCACGTCGGCGATGGTCGCCCAGCCCACACCGATCCGGCCGAGCGGCGTCCGACCGGTGAGGAACCACACCGCCAGATCGACCTCGTCATCGGCTGCGAGGCGGAGAGCGTCGGCCAGGATCCCGACCTTCTCGTTGCGCTTCGAGGTCGCCGCCACACGCTGCGAGGCGGCGGCCAGGTCGGCGAACAACACGTCACCAGTGTGCCCAAGCGTGCCCACCCGACCGGCGACTCAGCGGAATCGTTGGCCTCTCAGAGTGTCGGCGCGCTACTCTCGGCGAACTTCGACGGGAGGGGGCCCCGATGAGACGAATGACGGCCGCAATCATGGCGGCGGGACTGCTGGTCACCGCCGGCTGCTTCGGTGACGACGGTGAGTCCGACGACGACGCCACCGCCGAGACCGAAGCACCGCCCGAGACCGAGGCACCGGCGGACACGGAACCCGACGTCGAGACCACGACGGAATCGCAACCACCCGACGAGACGGACGCTCCCGCAGAGACGGAGCCGCCCGCCGCCAACGATGCGCCATCCGAGACCGGCGCACCCGCCGAGACCGACGCTCCACCGTCGGGGACGGAGCCGCCCGAGGCCGAGGACGATCTGCTCATCCTGCCCGAGTGGGAGACCGACACGATCTCCCGGGTCACCGCCGAGCTGTTCATCGAGGCGCAGGCGAACCCGGTCCAGATCGACCCGTCGGAGGCATACGTCGGCGGAACACCCGACCTGTCGGCGCCGTCTCTGGGCCTGGCCGGCTTCGCGACGACCACGGTGGCCACGGCCGACGTCGTGCTTCCGACCACCTGGCCCGACACATGGACCATTCGCAGTGTGTTCGACACTGCGTACTCCACGAACATCCCCGAGCAGACGATCGCGGTTGCGATCTTCGACGGCGACCCGAACGCATGCTCCGGGGCGTGCGGCATCTCCTTCTTCGGAACCCAACCGGGACTGTCACCGATCGGTCCGGGCGAGTGGCCGTCGTGGCTGTTCGATGATCCGGGCACCAACATCTTCGCGGAGTGGACCGCGGCCGGTGGGCAGAGCGACGTGGTCTTCGGGCTCGGCAACGGAGCCGGATTCGACCGGTTCGCCGACCCGTCGTGGATCGCCAGCAACGACTCGTCGGCCGGTCACGCCGTGGTGATCATCGCCCCGTTCCCCGTCGAGGGCGTCGCCGTGTTCGACGCACCCGACTTCACGCCCACCGGGGCGTCCGCTGAGGTACTGACCGACACCCAGGTGGCGGACATCGTCGGCGCGGCGTCGGACCGGTTCGATGCGCTCGATGCGACCTGGATCGAATGGGGAACTCGCTGACGCTCGTCGGCGTGTCGCTCAGCCCATCTGGGTCGTGTGATCGATGGACACGACCATCTTCACCCGCTCGTCACCCGGCTGGTGGAACGGGTACGCATCGACGCCCATGTACTTCTTGGCCATCGAGTCGATGAACGTGTTCGACGCGTCGTCGTCGACGCGAGCCACGGTTCCGCGCATCTCGAGGTAGCGGTACGGGTTCTCGGGGTCGATGCCCGAGACGGCGATCGACGGGTTGGCCTCGAGGTTCGTGAACTTCTGGCGACCCCGGGTGAGGGAGAAGACGAAGTTGCCGTCGTCGTCGAGTCCGCCCCAGACGGGTGAGGACTGCATCTCACCGTTCGGACCGGTCGTGGCGATGTGCCAGAAGGTCGTCTTCTCGAGCAGGTCGGCGTGGGAATCCGGGAGCTGAGCCATGTCCGGGCGAACCGAGAGCAGGGCTGCACTATTCCGCCGTTCCAGAAGAACCCTTGACAATCCGTCATTCATCGATCATCGTCGATCATCGATGAATGCAACGATCGTCGATGCACCGGCTCTCCCACTCTCCCGCGACCTCGCGACCCAGTGGGCGTCGTGGTTCGCGGCCCTCGGCGATCCGACACGCGTCCTGATCCTCCATCTGCTGTCGACCGAGCGCCGGCCGCTGAGCGTGGGCGAGATCACCGAGCGCCTCGACGTGGGGCAGTCGACGGTGTCGCACCACCTCGCCAAGCTCGCCGACGTCCGGTTCGTCCTCGTCGAGCGGGAGGGCACATCGAGCTGGTGGCGCGTCAACGACGCCTGCATCGGGTGTTTCCCGTCGGCCGCAGACGTGGTGATGGGCCGCATCGACCCCGAGTTCCTCGAGACCCAGAACCAGGAGACCTGACATGAGCGACCCGACCACCGACACGACGACCGACTCATCCACCGCCGACTCGGTGATCCACGACGACGTCCGCGACTACTACCGCCGGGCGGCTGCGGCGGTCGAGGACGGAACCCTGCGCGATCCCGAACGACCCGACGAGCGATGGGGAGCCGCCCGCTACGACGGTGACGCTGTCGACGAGGTGGGCGACGATCTGGCGGGCACGTCGATGGGGTGTGGCAACCCGTACGCGCTGGCCGACCTGCGCGAGGGCGACACCGTTCTCGACCTCGGCTCCGGCGGGGGACTCGATGTGATCCTCTCGGCCCGGCGGGTCGGCCCGACCGGCAAGGCGTACGGCGTCGACTTCCTCGACGAGATGCTCGACCTCGCCCGCCGCAACGCCGACGAGGCCGGGATCGACAACGTCGAGTTCCTGCACGGCATGATCGAAGACCTCCCGCTCCCCGACCGGTCGGTCGACGTCGTGATCTCCAACTGCGTGATCAACTTGGCGCCCGACAAGCGGCCGGTCGTCGCCGAGATCGCCCGCGTGCTCCGTCCCGGTGGACGCGTGGCGATCTCCGACGTGGTCGCCGACGACGAGCACGTCGCCCCGAACGGTGGCGAGGAATGGGCCGAGTGCGGCGCCGGCGCTCTGCGGGAGTCCGAGTACCTGACGTTGCTCTCCGAGGTCGGTCTCGTCGACGCCTCGATCGAGCGGACCCACGAGACCGGTCCGGGCCTCTTCGCCGCCTCCGTCCGCGCGAGCGCACCCGCCTGAACGACAGAGTGGGTCAGGCACACACTGTCGCTTCGTCGTGACGACGGAGTGCGCCTGACCCACCCTGCCGCCGGGATGGTGCGACGCTGGACCGGTGGCCGCCGTACCTGACCTCCCCCAGCCCGTCGTCGACGCGACCACTCGTTGGCTCGCACGTCATGACGAGCTCGCACCAGGTCTCATCGACGGGCTGTACGTCGTCGGGTCGGCGGCGCTCGGCGACTGGCGGCCGGGCAGCGACATCGACCTGATCGCGTTCACCTCGCGCGAGGTCGACGCCGACGAGTCGCCGCTTCTGAGGTCGGCACACGGGGCGGCGGCCACCGACGACCCGGGGGTCGACGTCGACGGCCCGCGTCTCGAGTGGGCCGACGTCGCCGTCGCACCGCGGCGACTCGTCCGTCCGTGGTCCATCGGTGACGAGTTCCACCACGACGACGGGTGCTTCGAACTCCATCCGGTGACGTGGCGCACGCTCGCCCGACACGGCGTCGAGGTCCGCGGACCAGCGGTCGCAGAACTCGAGGTGTTCGACGACGACCGCGCCGTGCGCGATTTCGTTCGCGACAACACGAACTCCTACTGGCGAGGAGTGTCCGACCAGATCGAGCAGGCGCTCGCGGCCTCGCCCGACCGGCACCAGTTCGACGCGTCGACCGTGTCGTGGTGCGTGCTCGGCATCGCTCGGATGCTGATCACGGCCCGCACGGGTGACGTCGTGTCCAAGACCGAAGCCGGTCGACGAGCGGTCGATCAGTTCCCGACCGATCGAGCACTCGTCGCCCGCGCGATCGACATCCGCCACGGGCGATCGACCGATCCGGCGGACCGCCCGACGATGGATGACACGGTCCGATTCATCCGTCAGGTCGCCGACGAGGTCGAAGCGACACTGTGTGCCTGACCCAAACTGTCGTCAGGCGACTTCCATCGATTGGAGACGGATCGACGACACGGCGATCGCAACGACGGCGACGATCAGTGGAACCGTGACCCCCGCCGCGAGCGAGAGGTCGCCGAGGTCGAGATCGATCCCCGAGCGATCGGTGATGATCGAGCGGGTGTAGCCC
>JBCCTP010000373.1:0-4973 GCA_039198505.1 Actinomycetota bacterium
GCGACCCCCACCCCCGATCTGTTCCGGATGGACGGCCAGATCGCCGTCGTGACGGGCGGCGGTCGCGGGATCGGGGCGGGGATCGCCCGGTCGTTCCACGAGGCGGGTGCGGCGGTCGTTGTCGCGGCTCGGCGGACCGACGAGATCGAGTCGGTCGCGGCGGCGATCCGCGACGACGGGGGACGGGCGATCGCGGTGACCACCGACGTCACCGATGACGATCAGCTCGACTCGCTCGCTCGAGCCGCGATCGACGAGTTCGGTTCGCTCACCTGCTGGGTCAACAACGCGGGCGGATCCCCGATGCGCATGCCGCTCGCCGATCTGCCGCGGGAGGAGTGGGACCGCACCATCGCCCTGAACCTCACGTCGGTGTACGTCGGGTCGATGGTCGCCGCCCGGCACATCGAGCGCGGCTCGATCCTCAACATCTCGTCGGGAGCCGGCTCGGGTCCGGTGCCGGGAAGTGCGCACTACGGAGCGGCAAAGGCGGCGTGCAACTCGCTCACGTGGACGCTGTCGGCCGAGCTCGCGCCGAGCATCCGGGTCAACGCGATCGCGCCCGGCGCGATCCCGACTGAGGTGATGCTCACCGCCGTCGGCCGCACCGAGGACCAGCTCGACCAACTCCTCGACGAGTGGAACATCCCGCTCGGCCGACTCGGCACGCCGCTGGACATCGGCGCGGCCGCGGTGTACCTCTCGTCCGAGGCGGCGAGCTGGGTGAGCGGCGAGATCGTGCGCGTGGGCGGTGGCGCCAAACCGCGCTGATCGTCAGGCGAGGAGGTGCGTCAGCCAGTCGTGGAAGTGCTGGACGCGCACCTCGTCGTCGCACAGCACCGCGGTGTCGAAGCCACGTGATCGCATCCCCGCCTGAACGTCGCGGATCAGGTGAACATCCTGATCGATCGTGATGGTCATCGACTTGCGGCCCTCGATGATGTCGTCCTGGACGAACGAGTCGTGGGCGACCCGGGACCCGACCGGGACGTCGCTCGGCCACCGGTCGTCGGCCGGGTGTGGCTCGAAGTCGACACCCGCACGATGCGCCACCGCGGGGTCGGGTTGCCGGTGGAGCGTGAACTTGTCCCACCAGCACTGGTTGGGGTCGGTGGGATGTGGGCGGGCCCGCATGATCAGCGCGTCGTCGGGCATCAGCGTGATCATCGTGTTGGGGAACATGTTGTACTGCTCGATGTCGCTGAGCCGCTCGTCGGTCATCGCGGAGTAGTCGTATCCGAGGCGCGGTCCGTGCTCCCGTCGAAGTCGCTGGACGTCGGCCCGGACGTCGAGAATGCGGCCGCGGTACTCATCGCGATCGATCCCGTACCGTCGGAGTGCCATCGCCATGTACAGCGTCGGGTCGTCGTCGATCGGGAGCCGCGTGTTGACGACGTGACCGTCGATCACCACGCCGGTGTGACCGCGATCGAACAGGTGGATCTGTGCGGTCGGACAGTCGAAGACCTCGGCGTGTTGAGGGTGGATGTGCTCGACGTGGTAGAGCTCGCCGAAGTTGTCGAACACGGCCTTCCAGTTGGCGTCGAGGTGCACCGTCTGGTCTCCCACCAGTGCCATGCCGGCGACGTCGTAGGGCGCGATCAGATCGCCCACGTCGCCCAGGTATTCGGCGAGTGGTGGGGCCGACGGGCTCAGACACACGAACACCAGGTCTCCCAGCGCGTCCACGCGGACGGGCCGAAGGCCGCGACTGTCACAGTCGACCGGCGGCGTGAACCGCTCGGCGTCGGGCACCACGACGAGTCGTCCGCCGTGGTCGTAGGTCCAGCCGTGATAGGGGCACACGAAGTCGCGGACCCACCCCGACCGATTCACGATCACCTTGGCGCCGCGGTGTTGGCAGACGTTGTGGAACGCCCGCAGGTCGCCCTCGACGTCGCGGGTGACGAGGATCGACTCGTCGCCGATCTCGAACACGAAGTAGTCGCCCGGCTCGGCGAGGTCGCGAGCGAGGCCTGCGAGCAGCCACTGCTCGGGGAACAGTTCGTCGAATTCACGCCGGAGCCACGCCGCCGACACGTAGCGGTCGGCATCGATGGGATGCGGGCCGGATGGTGCCGGCCGGTGAACCACGGTCGGGCGCGCCGCCACGGTGGGATCGGGCGCCGGCCGTGAGCGAGGCGAGCGCGCCACGATCGGATCGTCGGTCGTGGTCATGAACCGATGCTGTCAGGCTCCGGCGAGCGCAGGCGTGTCAGCGAGCCGACGCAGCCAGGCTCTCAGCGGTCGGCTTCGGCTCGGTCGGCGGGCCGCTCCGGGAGCGGGAGACCACATCGGTGGTTGAGCCGACGGATCACGCGATCGTTCCGCTTGGTTCCGAGCACCGTGAGCGTGGCGGTCTCGAGGGGGAAGCGTCGGCCCTCCACCGCCGGAAGGCCCGTCCAGCGGGCGGCGAGGATGGCGAGCAGGTGGCCGTGAGCGAAGAGCACGACGTCGGGACCGTCCGGGGCCGGTGCCCAGCGACGGATGACGTCGTCGGCGCGTTCACCGACCTCGGCGGGTGACTCGCCGAGCGGGACCGGATCGTGCCATTTGGAGAAGCCCGGCCGTCGCTCGACGATCTCGGCCTGCGTCAGTCCCTCGAGCTGCCCGTAGTCCCACTCGACGAGCTGGTCGTCGACCGCGAGACCGCACGGGAACCCGGCGATCTCGGCGGTCTCCTTCGCTCGGGTCAGCGGGCTGGTGACGGCGGCGCCGATCGTCCACCCGACGAGAGTGGGAGCGACCGACGCCGCTTCCGCTCTGCCGTCGTCGGTGAGCGGGATGTCGGTCCGTCCCGTGTGTCGGCCGGTCCGAGACCACGCCGTCTCGCCGTGTCGGACGAGCACCAGGTGGCCGGGCATCGGCTCAGCGTCGCATGTTCGCGGTCAGACTCGCTGGATGAGCGAACTCGATCCCGGCCGCGTGGCCGCGGTCTCCTGGGTGGCTGACGCAGCCGCCGCGATCACGACCGAGGACATGATCGAGGTGGATCGGGTGATGGTCCACGACCTGCACATCGAACTGATCCAGATGATGGAGAACGCCGGCCGGCAGGTGGCGCACGTCGTGCGGTCGCTGGTCGGACCGAGAAGGGCGTGGGTGGCGGTGGGAACGGGCGGCAACGGCGGCGGCGGACTGGTGGCTGCCCGCCATCTCGCCAACGCAGGCCTCGACGTGACGGTGTCGACGACTCGGCCCGTGGCCGACATGACGGGCGTGCCGGCGCATCAGGCCGACATCCTCGGCCGGATGGGCGTGCCGATCCGCGTCGGCGGCGAGGCCGGAGCGTCCGACGTGATCGTCGACGCGGTGATCGGGTACTCGTTGCAGGGTGCGCCCCGAGGCGTGAGCGCCGACCTCATCGGCGCGATGAATCGGTCGACCGCTCCCACGGTGTCGCTCGACGTGCCGAGCGGGCTCGACGCCACGACGGGGGCGACGCCGGGCGCCGCGGTGAACGCGAATGCGACCGTCACCCTCGCCGCACCGAAGACCGGTCTGCTCGGTTCAGAACATGTCGGCGAGTTGTTCGTCGCCGACATCTCGGTGCCGCCCGACGTGATCGTCCGCGTCGGCGGTGCGCCCGTTCCGTTCGGCTCCGACGGCCTCGTCCGGGTCCGCTCCTCCATCTGAGGTCAGCGGGCGGCCTACCGTCGTGCCGATGACGTTGGCCGGCCGGATCGCACGACACCCGATCGGACTCGGGACGGCGCCTCTCGGATCGAGCGCCGACGGTCCGCTGTGGTGGGGGCCGCAGGATCGCGGCGAGGCGGTCGCCACGGTGAGCGCGGCGATCGATGCCGGCGCGTCGTTCATCGACACCGCGCCCTTCTACGGCTGGGGGCTCGCCGAGCAGATCGTCGGTGAGGCGATCGCCGACCGCCCCGACAGTCCTCCGGTCCTCACGAAGTGCGGAATCGTGAGGACAGACGACGACAGCGCCGCGGACGACGCCTCGCCGACCTCCATCCGTCGCGGCATCGAGTCGAGCCTCCAGAACCTCGGTCGCAACCGGATCGACGTCGTCCAGGTCCACGACCCTGATGCGTCGACCCCGATCGAGGACACGTGGGAGGCGCTCCACGCCGCGGTCGACGAGGGCCTGATCGGTGGCGTCGGTCTCTCCAATCACCCGATCGAACTCATGGAGAGAGCGCTGGCGGTCGGACCGATCGCCGTCGTGCAGCACCAGTCGTCCGCGCTGTCGCGGCGCGCGATCCGCTCCGGGATCGTCGACTGGTGTCGCGAGCGCGGGATCCCGTTCCTGTCATGGGCGCCGCTGGCCAGCGGGTTCCTCGTCGACGACTTCGACCTGGCCGAGTTGCATCCGGACGATCTGCGTCATCGCCTTCCCTGGGCCGGCGACCGCGTCGACGTGACCCGCCGCGTCCGAGCGACCGTGCAGCGGATCGCCGACGATCTCGGGACGGACCTCACGCGGGCATCGATCGCTGTCGCAGCACACGGCGACGGTGTGGCCGCGATCGTGGGGAGCCGGTCGATCGCCGAGGCGATCGATCTCGGTCGACCGATCCCCGAGCTGTCGACCGAACAGATCGCCGCCGTCGACGAAGCCGTCGGCTGAGATCAACGCGGCCGGCACAGCCGGCCCCGAACCCCTCGGATCGCGCCCGAGGCGTCGGTGCCGTTCCTCCGCCGTGTGCGGCGGCGTGGAGATTCTTCGAGATTTCTTTCCCGTGTGCTGTCGAATCCGCGGCGGCGATCCGTCAACCAGGTGAACGAGCGCAGACCAGCTGTGCTCCTCACCCACAGGAGGGAACACCATGAACACGATCACACCCGCATCGCCGCCCGCCGCCGACGGTCGTCCGCAGCCGGTCGCCGCCGAGGTCGAGCGGGTCATCGCCGCCAGCCCGCAGCGGCTGTACGACCTCGTCGCCGACGTGACCCGGATGGGCGAGTGGAGCCCCGAGACCACCTCGGCCCGCTGGGTCAAGGGAGCGACACAC
>JBCCTP010000374.1:0-4972 GCA_039198505.1 Actinomycetota bacterium
CGACGACCGGGAGGTCGAAGCCGACCGACGCCCCGCCGTCGGGTCGCGAGGCCGCCTCGACGCGTCCACCGGCCGCGGTGACCACCTCGCGGACGATCGAGAGCCCGAGGCCCGAGCCGGGGAGCTGCCGGGTCGCTTCGCTCCGGTGGAAGCGGTCGAAGACGCGCTGCTCCTCGCCGGGGTCGAGCCCGGGTCCTCGGTCGAGTACCCGCACCGACGCCGACGGACGTCCGTCGGGCGCGACGACCGACGACACGACGACCTCGATCGGACCTCCGGAGTCGTCGAACTTGCACGCGTTGTCGATGAGATTCGACACCGCCCGTTCGAGGCCGGCTCTCCCGATCCACACGTCGATCGCGGGCTCGCCGTGGGCAGACGTCCCGGAGGGAGCCGACGGCGTCACGGGCGCGGCCACCGTCGTCGCGGGCGCGACCTCGACGCGGACGTCGACCGAGCGCTGCCGTCGTCGGCCCACTCGGTCGGCGGTCGAGCGGGCGACGGCGACGAGGTCGACGACGGTCGGCCGTTCGTCGTCGAGCGAGCCCGATGCCGCGGCCACGAGATCGTTCACCAGCGACGTGAGTTCACCGACCTCCTGATCGAGGTCGTCGAGGATCTCGCGTCGGGTGTCCTGCGGCATGTCGGCGTGGCGCCGGAGCACCCCGAGATTGGTGCGCAGGCTCGTCAGCGGCGTGCGGAGCTCGTGTCCGGCGTCATGCACGAGACGTTCCTGGTCGTCGCGGGATCGCGCCAAGGCACCGAGCATCGACGAGAACGAGCTGCCGAGACGACCGACCTCGTCACGCCCTTCGACGTCGGACAGGTCGGCGTCGAGCCGTCCCGTCGCCGAGACGTCCTCGGCGGTCGCAGCGAGACGACGCAGCGGACGGGCGACGCGGTCGGCGATGATCACACCGATCGCCGCGGCGCCGATGGCCACGAGCACGACGAGCAGGATCGTTCGACGCCGGAGATCCTGCAGCACCGCATCGGTCTCGTCGAGCGACCGACCGATCTCGGCGGACCCGGCGCGCAACCCGACGGACAGGATGCGGTACCGCTCACCGTCCTCGGCGGTGGCCGTGCGGACGGCCGACGCTGTCGGCGACCCCGTCACCGCGCGGAGCACGCGCGGGTCGACGTCGGGCTCGGACTCGAAGCTCGACGCGACGATGCGGCCGTTCGAGTTGAGACGGCGGACGCTGTACTGGTCGACCACACCGCGCTCGGGCACGCGGTTGCCGAGTTCGGAGCGGAGGACCGTTTCGGCCGTGGTCAGCAGGGCCGTGTCGACCTCGTCGAACAGGCGAGACTCGGTCGATCGGTACCCGATCACGCCGACCGCGACGGTCGCCAACATCGCGACGATCGCCATGGCTCCGGCGATCTTCCACCGCAGACTCACGCCGACGTCCCGTCCGCGGTCGATCTCACGAGGCGGCGCGCAGGGTGTAGCCCACGCCCCTCACGGTGTGGATGAGGCGCGGCTCGCCATCGGCCTCGGTCTTTCGACGGAGATATCCGATGTAGACCGCGAGGTTCTTCGAATCCGGACCGAAATCGAAGTTCCAGATCCGTTCGTAGATCGTGGAGTGGTCGAGCACGATGCCCGCGTGCTCCGCGAGGAGTTCGAGCAGGTCGAACTCGGTCTTCGACAGGTCGAAGTCGCGGCCGGCACGGGACGCCCGGCGGCCGGCCACGTCGATCCGGAGGTCGCCGACGCGGATCTCCGACGAGGCGTCGTCGCCGTCGTACGACGAGCGCCGGAGGAGCGCGCGGATCCGGGCGAGCAACTCGTCGAGGTCGTAGGGCTTCGCGAGGTAGTCGTCAGCTCCGGCGTCGAGGCCGGCGACCCGGTCGCTGGTCTCGGTTCGCGCCGTGAGCATCAGGATCGGCAGCCGGTCGCCCTCGGAACGCAGGACGCGACACACCGTGAGGCCGTCGAGCGTCGGCATCGACACGTCGAGCAACAGCACGTCGGGCGACCGCTCGCGGACGAGATCGAGGGCGTCGGCGCCGTTGCTCGCCGTTCGCACCTCGTGCCCCTCGAGCACGAGAGCGCGACGCAGTGCGTCACGCGCCGCCCGGTCGTCCTCCGCGATGACGATCGAGCCGGTCGTGCGGTCCTGGTTCGTCCGCTCCACGATCCCAGTCTGGCTCGATCGGGGTAAGGGTCGGGTGAGAGTGACCGATCGGATCTACCGTTCGGCGATGGATCCGACGGCGTCCCGACAGCCTGCAACCGTCCCGACCGGGTACGGCGACGTCCACGTCACGTGTGGCTCCGAACGCGAGGCCGAGTCGATCGGCGACGTGCTGATCCGCAAGAGCCTCGCCGCCTGTGTCCAGCTCCACCCGGTGCGTTCGGTGTTCTCGTGGGACGGAGGCGTCGAGCACGACGAGGAGATCATGCTCGTCGCCAAGACCCGCAGCGACCGGTGGGACGCCCTGATCGCCGCCATCGAGACGCATCACGGCTACGAGCTGCCGGCGATCACCTTCGTCGAGAACGTCCCCAGCCACCGCACCGCCGCCTGGATCGACGAGGTCCTCGGCGACGGCTGAGAACCGTGAGTCGTGCGGGCCGATCTCGGCGCGCACGGCTCAGAGACGGTCGGCGTTCGACTCCCGACTCGGTCTCAGCTCGGTTCGCCGGGCCAGCGGAACACGGCGTGGGTGTCACTCCACGCCGGCTCATGATCGTCGAGGAAAGCGGCGATGTCCTCGTCGGACACTCGGTCGCCCAGACACAGTCGACGGCGCAGCGACGGGACCCTCGTCGACGGGTCGGAGGTCGCGGCGGCGAGCGGCGGACGCGGCATGTCGGCCCGTTCGGCGTCGATGCCGAGCTCGCGGAGCACATCGGCGAGGTGGTCCGCCGTCGGTCCCTGCGGTCGATCGAGGCCCCAGAAGTGCCGCCAGCCCTCGTTGAACGCGGTCATCGGGTGGACGATCGGCAGCACCAGCACGACCGCCAACCGGGCGTGGTCGGTGAGCGACAGCAGGAACGGCTCGATCGCGGCGACGTTGTACGCGACGTGATGACACGTGACGACGTCGGCGACCGGGGTGTCGGTGGCGGCATCGGGCCAGGTTCCCTCGATCGTCATCGAGCGCGCACCGGCCACCGACGCCGCGTCGGTGAACGCAGTGAGCATCCGCGGATCGGCATCGACACCGATCACCCGCTCGGCGGGCGGCACGAGCGACATCGCTGCACGCCCACCACCGCATCCGACGTCGAGAACCGAGCCGCCGGTCGGCGGCAGCACGGACCGTGCCATCTCGGCCGACCGGACCGTGCGGTCGAGCGTCTCGTCGACGACGAACGTCGCCGGCTCGTGACGCCACGGGGAGCTCGGTGCCTGGGCCAGGATCTGGTCGGGAATCGCCCACTCGCCGAGGTCGGCGGCCCACCGCCTCCCGGCGTCGGTCCGGTTCAGCTCGTCCACCTCGTCGGCGCCCTCGCGCTCGTCGTCCACGGGTGCCGACCGTACGCGACCGACCGTCGGCGGCCGCCCGTAGCCTGCGCCCGGTGCCGGACTCCGCCGAATCGATCCGACGGTGGTGATCACCGGGTCGGACGCCGAGTCACGGCACGATCAACCGACCGGACGCACGACCACGCCGCCCGGACGTCGACCCTTCGACCCGGCACGACTGCCCTTCTACTACGGGTGGATCGTCCTCGTGGCCGGAACGATCGGTGCCGTCGCGTCGGTTCCCGGGCAGACGGCCGGCGTCAGCGTCTTCACGGATGATCTCACCGACGCCACCGGACTCACGCGCCTCCAGCTGGCGATCGCCTACCTCGTCGGCACCGGGACGAGCGGACTGCTGCTGGGCCCTGGTGGGCGGGCGATCGATCGCTTCGGTGCCCGCGTCGTCTCGCTCGCCGCCACGCTCGGACTCGCCCTCACCGTGACCGGACTCAGCTTCGTCGGGTCGATGGGGATCGCCGCCGGGTTCGTCGCGATGTCGATCGGTTTCGGCTGCCTGCGATTCAGTGGACAGGGTCTGCTGACTCTCGCGTCGCGCACGATGATCGCCCAGTGGTTCGACGCACGGCGCGGGCTCGTGACGGCCATCTCGAACTCGTTCGTGAGCTTCGCGTTCGCTGCAGCGCCCGCGTTCCTCTTGGCGCTGATCGACATCGACGGCTTCCGAACGGCATGGCGTCTGATCGCGCTCACGCTCGTGGTCGGCGTCGGGACGCTGATCCTCGTCCTCTATCGGGTCAGCCCCGAATCGTCCGGTCTCGTGATCGACGGCGGCATCGACCTGTCGCGCGGCGACGACCCGACGGCCGCGGTGCCACCGGCCGAGATCGGCACCGACGAGGACGCGACGCGCGGCGAGGCGCTGCGCGACCTCCGCTTCTGGGCGGTCACGTTGCCGGTCACGGCAATCGCCTCGACCTCGACCGCACTGACGTTCCACATCGTCGATTTCGGTGCAGAACTCGGACTCACCGACGACGAGGTCGTTCGCATCTTCGTGCCGATCGCGTTCGTGAGCGTGCCGATCACGCTGCTCACCGGCTGGCTGATCGACCGGTTCTCACCGCTCGGGATCGCCGGCCTGATGGGTGCGGCGCAGATCGTGATGTACCTCACGGTGGGTCACCTCGACGTCGCCGTAGCCGCTGCCGCGGCGATCGTGACGTGGGGTGTGGCGCAGGGGTGCTTCTCGTCGCTCACCTCGGCGGCGCTGCCGAAGATCTTCGGACGCCGGCATCTCGGTGCGATCGCCGGCGTGCAGTTGAGCGCCATGGTGATCGGGAGCGCGATCAGGCCGGCGTTGTTCGGCGCGGTCGAATCTCTGACCGACAGCTACCGGCCCGCACTCTGGATCTCGGCGGCGCTCCCCGCCGCGTCGCTCGCGGTGGCGATCATCGCGTCACGCCACCACCGAGCGCCGGCTGATCTCGGGTAGTGCCTGGCACCACCCGACACGTCAGGCGGTGGCG
>JBCCTP010000375.1:0-4953 GCA_039198505.1 Actinomycetota bacterium
GCCACCTCGAGCTGCGGCGACGACGGCGACCCCGAGACGAACGCCACCGCGTCCGCGACACCGCCGACGTCACCATCGTCGTCTCCGTCACCGGACCGGCCGCCGTCGACCGCCCCGCTCGAGGTCGCACTGGCACTCACGCCGATCGTTCGCATGACGGCGTCGACCGCCTCGATCAACCGGGTGACGCGGGTCTGAGCCCGCAGTCGACGTTGCTGCGAGTCGTCGTCGGCCGGCTCGATGCGGCCGAGCACGTCGAGCGTCGAACCGAGCAGGAGCCGGGCCTCGATCAGCAGATCGCTGAGGTCCTCGGGCACGTCGCGGTCGAGGCGTGTGCCGGTCAGATCGCCGAGCGTGTTCCGGAACGCGTCGCCGAGTTCGGCGATCGAGCCGACGAGCTGCGGGTCGTCGATGATGCGCCGCACGGTCGCCGACGTGTCGACGAATCGCCAGGGCGAGATCGCCACCCCCACCGTGTCGCTCATGACGTCTTCGAGCACGTGCGCCTCGTCGAACACGACGACCTCGTGATCCGGGAGGATCGCTCCATCGGCGCCCACGTCGAGCCCGTAGAGATGGGTGTTGACGACGACCACCTCGGCGACCTGGGCGTGGCGTCGGGCCCGCTCCGCGAAACACGGCTCGCCGAGTGGGCAGCGATCGGCCCCGGGGCACTCGTCGCTGCCCACGCTCACCGATCGCCAGGCGGCATCGCTCGGCGACCAGTCGAGTTCGGCCACGTCACCCGACTCGGAGCCTCCGGCCCACTCCGCGATCCGCTTGATCTCGGCTGCGGCCACCGGCGCCATGCCGTCGAGTTCGAGCTGGCCCTGATCGGGGTTCGCCATCTCCCGCAGTCGTTGCAGGCAGACGTAGTTCGACCGCCCCTTCAACACCGCCCAGTCGACCCCTCCCGCCACCGGGTCGTCGGTGAGCTGCTCGACCACGAACGGGAGGTCCTTCCCGGCCACCTGGTCCTGGAGCGCCTTGGTGGCCGTGACCACCACCGTCGTCCGGCCGGACAGCAACGCCGGCACCAGGTAGGCGAGTGTCTTCCCGGTGCCGGTTCCCGCCTGGGCGATGAGGTGTTCACCCGACGAGATGGCCTCGGCGACGCGCCGCGCCATCTCGGCCTGGCCCTCGCGTCGCTCGCTCCGTTCGAGGGCGCCGGTGACCGAGGCGAGGGCGGCGACCGCATCGTCGGGGTCGAGCGGTCGAGCGCTGTCGCCGTACTCGTCGCTCACACGCTGCGCGCCGGGACCAACGCCAGCGCGGCGTCGAGTTCGTCAGCGCCGAAGTCGGGCCACGGAGTCTCGGTGAAGTGGATCGCCGCCCCGGCGGACTGCCACAGCAGGAAGTTCGACACACGACGTTCGCCGGAGGTGCGCACGAGAACGTCGACCGGCGGGAGATCGGGGAGGTAGAGGTGCTCGGAGATCGAGTCGGGAGTGATGCCGGTCGGGCTGCGGCGTGCCTCCTCGACCGCCTGCACGAGCTCGGCGCGTCCCCCGTAGTCGAACGCGACCGTGAGCGTCATCCCGGTGTTCTGGGCGGTGTCGGCGATGGCCTTGCGGATGGCCCGCTGGACGTACTTGGGCGTCCGCGCCTCGCGGGAGTCGAACGGGCGCCCGATCCACTGGATCCGCACGTCGAGCTGGTTGAGTTCGGCGACCCGGCCGAACAGCTTCTCGTGCAGTCCGAGGATGTGTCGGACCTCGGGGCGCGGACGTCGCCAGTTCTCGGTCGAGAACCCGAAGACGGTGAGGTGACTGATGTCGCGCTGGACGGCGATGCGGACCAGCCGGGCGAGGTTCTCCTCGCCCTCGGTGTGTCCGTCGGTGCGGGGGAGGTCGCGCGCGGCGGCCCATCGACCGTTGCCGTCCATGATGCACGCGACGTGAAGTCCCCGATTCACCGATGCGACGCTACTGGTCGCGCGGGCCCGACACCGGCGATTCGCGGATGGATCTGTCGCGCGATCGGGGGCATCGCGTGGGAGACTGGCATCGTGACGTCGTCGCTCGACTCGGTCTCCGATGCCCTCGGGCGGTCCGACTCGACGCGTCAGTTCCTCCGCCACGTCATGGTCGTGGGCGGCACGCTGTCCGACTGGGACGAGCTGGGAGATATTCGATGGTCACGGCGGGTGTCGGAACTGGGCGAGGTGGCGTCGAACGCCGGGGCCTCGTTCCTGACGCTGCGGGCCTTCGAGCCCGGCCCGATCCCGTCGACGAGCCAGCGGTGGGAGCGAATCGTCGACGGCTGTCACGTCGTGGTCGACCCGTGCGGCGATGGCCGGGAACGGTTCGCCGAGTCGCTCGCGGCGCTTCCGGCCGACGAGCCGGTCAACGAAGCGTCGATCTCCGAGATGCTGTACGCCCCGGCCGACTGCGAGCCCGATCTCGTCGTCGTGCTCGGCGAACCGACGCGTCTGCCGCCCTCGATCGTGTGGGAGCTCGCGTACGGCGAACTCGTGTTCACGCCACTGCGCTGGGACGAGCTCGGTGTCGATCACCTGGTCGAGGCGATCGCCGACTTCGCCCGCCGAGAGCGTCGCTTCGGCGGGATCGACGAAGACGACGCGTCCGAGGCGTGAGGACGCATCGGTTCCGCACATCGCGTCGGGTCGGTGCGTCATGAGCGAGCTGTATCGCGACGTCGGTGTGGTGCTCCGCACCTACAAGCTGCGCGAATCCGACCGCATCGTGGTGTTCCAAACCAAGGAGAACGGGAAGGTGCGGGCGGTCGCCAAGGGCGTCCGCAAGACCCGATCGAAGTTCGGCGCTCGGCTCGAACCGATGAGCCACGTGCGGCTCCTGCTGTACCGCGGACGAGAGCTCGACATCGTCAGCCAGGCCGAGGCGGTCGAGCCGCTCTCGCCGATGCTGTCGTCGCTCGACCGGGCGTCGCAGGGCCTCGCCGCACTCGAAGCCGTGGACCAGCTCGCACTCGAACGGGAGCCGAACCCCGTGCTGTACCAGTCGCTGGTGGGCGTCCTCCGCACGATCGCGGAGCGGCCGTCGCCGCTCAACGTCCCCGCCTTCTACTGGAAGCTGCTCGCCCGGGAAGGGTTCTCGCCGCAGCTCGACGTCTGCGTGCGATGTGGCGACGGCGAACCCGACGTCGAACTCGTGGCGTTCGACCTGCAGGAAGGTGGGGCGCTGTGCAAGTCCTGCCGGTCGGGTGGTGCCATCTCCCGTGCCGCCCTCGGTCTCCTGCGCGACATCCTCGGCGGACGCTTGCGCCACGCACTCGACCAGCCCGAGTCGCCCGCCACCCACGAGGTGGCGGCGCTGGCGACTCGGGCTCTCGAGTTCCAGATCGAACGGCGGCTCAAGACCGTCGCCATGTTCGAAGCGCACTGACCCGCGAGACCTCGCCGGGGTGTGTCAGAGCGGCAGCCCGTTGCAGTCGAACTCGGCCGGCACGACCTCATCGATCGTGAGACCCTCGGCGAACCCGTCGGAGGCGGGGACGTATCCGAAGTGGAGGTGATCGACGCCGTGGAAGGCGGCCCAGCCCTCGAGATAGGTGCCGGGAAGGTCGGGGTCCTCCCGGTACGAGGTGAGCTCGATCTCGCCGTCGTGGCAGATCGCCCCCTCGCCCGCCGTGATGGTCGCACCCACCAGGAACGTGAACGGCGACTCGTCCTCCCAGCGCTGCTGGAACAGGCATCCGCCCTCGAGGAAGGAGAACACCCCGACCTTCACGTGTGACGCCGTCGACCCGACGCGCACCATGACCTCGGACCCGCCCATCTCGTGGTTGATGTCGGCGAGCCCGAGCACGTCGACGTACCCCGGTCCGACGTCGTCGATGGCCATCTCGACCGGTCCGGGTTCGTGGACGACCCGCAGGAACCACTGTCCGTCTCGGACGTACGTGATCGTCTGCTCGGGGGTTCCGTCGTTGAAGTAGTCGTGGAACTCGTCGGTCGCGATGGTCGCGTCGGGGCCGAGTGGCAGGACCGGTCCGCAGGGTCCGTCGATCGGCTCCGTGGACACCGGCGGCTCGACGACCGCCACGAGCTCGACGCATCCGTTCCCGTCGGTGGCGAACTCGAACACGGTGTCGGTCTCGAGGTCGTGGACCCGGGGATGATCGCCCTCGTCGGTGTCCCGAGGGTCGATCTGTGCGGCGAATCCGGCGACCGGCGGAACGAGCGCCTCCGAGGTGACCCCGTTCTCCAGGACGCGGACGCGGAAGCCGTCGCCCGCGCCGTAGACGGTCACGGCGTCGTCGTCGGCGCCGTCGCCATCGGTGTCCCACAGACGCGTCGGCATCGAGTCGGGCCGCGGCGGGAGCTGATCGAACGTCCCGCAGGTCACGGCGTCGACGGGAGACGCAGAATCGACGGCGACCGTGGTCGGC
The DNA here is from genome assembly GCA_039198505.1 of Actinomycetota bacterium. GTDB lineage: Bacteria > Actinomycetota > Acidimicrobiia > Acidimicrobiales > Ilumatobacteraceae > Ilumatobacter_A. Next base: position 4,372 of record JBCCTP010000375.1, read on the forward strand.
ACCGCCGACGAGCTGGGCGCCGACGGTGAGCTGGTGGCGGTGGCGGTGGAGGTGGGCGCGGTCGACGTCGTCGTGGAGGTCGTCTCCGCCGGGACGGTGTCGGACGAGGCTGCCGGCGTGGACTCCGACGCGGTGACCGGCGTGTCCTCGGTGGAGTCGGCCGCCGGCGCAGCGCCGACGGCACCACCACCGGCCGAGTTGGTGTGTTCGGTGCCGCAGGCGGACAGCGCGATGGCTGCCGTGACGGCGGTGGCGAGCAGGTGTGTGGCGGAACGGTGCGTGCGCTTCATGTCGGTCCAGAGACGCACCTTCCGCCGACCTTGCACTTTTTGTGTCGTCCTCCAGCGGTCGCGACATGACGACTCGGTGACGATTCGCGACGTCGAGTGGGGGCGGGAACCGAGCGGCGTCCGGAGAGCGTCGAAGCCGGGTGAACCACCGCAGCATGAACACGTACATCGCCGCCCTCGTGGCGGCCGGACTCGTGGTCGGAGCGTGTGCCTCCGACGACGACAGCGATGCCGCCGAGGAGTCCCCGGACGCCGAGGCCGAGTTCGACTCCGGCGACGACGCCTCCGAGGC
>JBCCTP010000376.1:0-4952 GCA_039198505.1 Actinomycetota bacterium
ACCCCGCCCCCACCCCGGGGGGTCTTCGCTCTGGGGCGGCCCCCCCCGGCGGGGGGGGCCCGCCACGTTTCGGCCGGCATGTCACGAACGGCGAGCCGGCCATCAACTGGGGGGAACGAATGAACGAGATCATTCGGATGCTGGTCGGGGTCGGCGCCTCGATCGGGATCTCGGCTGCCATCTTCATCAGCCTGAACAAGCTCGCCGACCTGCTCCCCGCCGGGGCCGGTCGCGCCGTGAGACCGTGGATCTTTCTCGGTCCGGCACTCATCTTCATCTTCGCCGCTCTCGTCATCCCGACGATCCGCACGCTCTACCTGTCGTTCTTCGACGCGCGGAGCGAGGACTTCGTCGGCGGAGAGAACTTCGGCTGGATCTTCACCGACGACGCCATCTTCGGCTTCGACGGATGGCAGGACATCTTCACGAGCCGGCTCTTCATCATCGGCGTCGTCATCGGCGTGATCGCCATCGTCATCGGCGTGCGAAACGGCCGTGAGATCGGAACACGCGTCGACTTCTCGTCGAGCACCAGCCTCCTGGCCATCACCGCCGGCGTCACGTTCATCCTCTTCGCCGTGTTCTCCAGCCTGCGCGGCGTCATCTGGAACAACCTCTGGTGGGTCTTCGCGGTGACGGGGATCGCCACCGGGCTCGGACTCGCCGTCGCCGTGTTGGCCGACCAGGTGAAAGGCGAATCGTTCGCCAAATCGCTGATCTTCCTGCCGATGGCCATCAGCTTCGTCGGCGCCTCCATCATCTGGCGGTTCGTCTACGAGTTCCGCCCCGCCGGCCGTGAGCAGATCGGTCTGCTCAACCAGTTCTGGGTCGGACTCGGCGGCAATCCGCTCACACCACTGCAGAGCGGACCCTGGAACACGTTCTTCCTGATCGTCGTGCTGATCTGGGCGCAGACCGGGTTCGCGATGGTCGTGCTGTCGTCGGCCATCAAGGCCGTGCCGGACGAGTTCATCGAAGCGGCCCGTGTCGACGGCGCCACCCGCAGCCAGATCTTCTGGCGCATCATCCTCCCGCAGATCAAGTCCACCATCGTCGTCGTCATCACGACGCTGATCATCCTCGTCATGAAGGTGTTCGACATCGTGAAGGTGATGACCAACGGCGAGTCCGGAACCAACGTGATCGCCAACGAGATGTTCGACCAGGCGTTCCGCTTCAGCAACGACGGACGGGGCGCCGCCCTCGCGGTGATCCTGTTCGTCTCGGTCTTGCCCATCATGTACATGAATGTGCGCCGCGTCCGAGAGGGGGTCGACGCGTGAGCGACGAACTCGACACCGCAGACACCATCGTCGACGACGAGATCCTCGGTCTCGACCCGACGGACACATCGACGGCTCCGGCTCATCCTCGATCCACCACCACCTCGGTCGCGGCGATCGCCGCGATGGTGCTCGGAGTCGTCGCGTTCGCCTGGGGCTTCACGTGGCTCCTCATCGGCATCAGCGATGGCGGAACCGCGGTCACCATCGGAGGCGCCGTTTGCATGATCCTCGGAGCCTGGGCGTGCGTCGCCGGGTTCCTGCTCTTCGTCAGGAAGAGTTGGGCGGCCGACGCGGTCGACATCACGTTCGTCGGCGCTGCCGTGGGCATCCTCGTGTTCGGCGTGCTCTCGGCTGCCGCGAGCGGAGCCGGCTTCGGCACCTACATGATCTCGGTGATCCTCATCGTGGCCGTGCTGTTCCCCGTGGCGCTGCTGCGGCGCGCCGACGCACGCGCCGACTTCCCCCACAAGGGCAACAACCGGGTGGCCACGACCATCGCCCTGTGGTCGATCGTCGCCGTCTGGACGCTCCCCACCCTCGGTCTGTTCATCAGCTCGTTCCGCGAGGAGAACGCGGTCAAGGGCGAGGGCTGGTGGACGGTCTTCACCGATCCGCAGCTGACCCTCGAGAACTATCGCACCGTGCTGTCGTCGGGCGGTTCGGGCGACACGCCCGACATGGGTCAGTACTTCATGAACAGCCTGGCGATCGTGCTGCCGGCCACCGTCATCCCGATCTCCGTGGCCCTGTTCGCCGCCTACGCGTTCGCCTGGATGGAGTTCCCCGGCCGCAAGCCACTGTTCGTCTTCGTCGTCTCGCTGATGGCGGTCCCGCTGCAGATGTCGCTCATCCCGCTCCTGCAGCTCTTCAACGGCGGAGCGCACATCGGTTCGATCACGATCTTCCCCGATCTCGACCTGACCGGCACCGCCACGTCCGTCTGGCTCGTGCACACCGGGTTCGGGCTCCCGCTGGCGATCTTCCTGCTCTACAACTACGTCTCCGGGCTCCCGAAGGACCTCTTCGAGGCGGCTCGCATCGACGGCGCCGACCACTACACGATCTTCTGGCGCCTCGTCGTGCCGCTGTCGGTGCCGGCACTCGCGGCGTTCGGCATCTTCCAGTTCCTGTGGACGTGGAACGACTACCTGATCGCTCTCACGTTCATCGGAGACTCCAACCCCGATGCGCAGCCGCTAACGATCCGCCTCGCCGGCCTCTCGGGCAACCGCGGGCAGGACTGGCACGTGCTCACGGCCGCGGCATTCGTCTCGATGAGCATGCCGCTCGTCGTGTTCTTCTCGCTCCAGCGGTACTTCGTCCGCGGGCTGCTGGCCGGCTCGGTCAAGGGCTGAGCCGCTCCGTGTCGCTCGTCCAGTCGCAGCAGAGAGTTCTCGGGTCGCTCGACCCGGTGGGCCCGCTGTCGTTCGGCATGTGGCGGTTCACCGACGCCGATCCCGACACCGGTCGGGACCTCGTCGAGACCGCTCTCGATGCGGGGATGAATCTCGTCGACACCTCCGACGTGTACGGCTTCGACTGGGGCGGAACGGGCTTCGGTCAGGTCGAGGAGAACCTGGGCCGCCTGCTCGCCTCCACTCCCGGCCTGCGCGATCGGATGGTGCTCGCCACGAAGGGCGGCATCGCTCCGCCGCGTCCGTACGACTCGTCACCGAAGTATCTGCGGGCCGCGGTCGAGGCGTCGCTGCGGCGCCTCCGGACCGACGTGATCGATCTCTACCAGATCCATCGGCCCGACATGTACACACATCCGGCCGACGTGGCGATCACGCTCGCGGCGCTGCGCGATGCGGGGAAGATCCGCGAGGTCGGGGTGTCGAACCACACGCCGTCGCAGGTCGCCGCGCTGCAGGCGCACCTCGAGTTCCCGATCGTCAGCACCCAGCCCGAGTACTCCGCGGTGCATCTCGACCCGATGCGCGACGGCACGTTCGACCAGTGCATGGAGCTGAAGATCGTGCCGATGGCCTGGAGTCCGCTCGCCGGCGGGAGCCTCGCCACCGGCGATGGCGTCCGTTCGGAGCTGCTCGCCGAACTCGATCGGCTCGCCGAGCGCGAAGGAGTCGACCGGAGCCAGATGGCGCTCGCCTTCGTGCTCGCCCATCCGTCGGCGCCGATCGCGATCGTCGGCACGCAGAATCCCGATCGCCTGCGCGGGTCGGCCGTCGCGTTGAGCGTCGAGCTCACCCGCGACGACGTCTACGCCATCGTGCAGGCGTCCGACGGCCAACCGCTGCCCTGAGCCGACCCCGGATCGGCCGGGTCCGTCGTCCCCGTTCCCCGGGGACCCATCGGCCATGATGTCACGATGACGAATCCTCCGCCCGACCCGCAGGAGCCGGGAGCCGTGCCGCCGCCTCCACCCGGCGGACAGGCCCCTCCCCCGCCGCCTCCCGGGGCGGGCGAGGTCCCGCAGTACGGCGGACCGGCGAGCCCTCCGCCCCCACCGGCCGCGGCACCGCCGCCCCCACCCGGCGTGCCGCCCGGCGCGCCTCCTGACGCTCCGGGGGCACTTCCGCCCACCGGCGCTCCGCCTCCGCCGGCGTACGGCCAGACTCCCCCGCCGACCTACGCCCAGACCACCCCGCCGCCACCGGGGTACGCCCCGCCTCCCGCGAACTACGGCATGGTCAAGGCCCCGCGACCCGACGTGAAGGTCGGTGCGATCCTCGTGATCGCCGGATCGCTGTTGACGATCCTCGCCGTGTTCCTCCCGTGGGCCTCGAGCGACGACGGCGGAAACGGGTTCGACGACTTCATCTTCACCGACGACGGAACGCTCTACATCGCCGAGTCGCCCGGCATCCTGCCGATCGTCGTGGCGGTGATCATGTTGGCTTTCGGGATCACGCTCCTGCTGGCGGGACGCGTCCTGGCGGTCGCGATCCTGTCGATCATCGGGGCGGTCATCGCCTTGCTGATCGGATTCGGGATGATCGGCATCGCGAGCGGACTGGCCGACGACGTCAGTGAGGCCGACCTCGGCATCGGCGCGATCCTGCAGCCGATCGCCCCACTGATCAGCCTCGCCGGCGGCATCGTCGCCACCTCGAAGCGGCGCAAGATGGTGCCGGCTCAGCCCACGGGCCACCCGTACGCCTGACGGCGTTCGGGTGACACCGGTGTCACGGACCCGAGCCGCGTCGCGACGGGGGCCCGGGTGACCGGTGTCAGGTCCAGATGGCGTTGCGGGTGTCGGCGTCGAAGAAGTGGAGGTTCTCGGTCGTCACGGCGATCGTGACGTCGTCACCGATCCGCACCCGACTCCGCGGGTTGAACCGGCCGACGGCCTTGGCGCCCTCATCGGACGCCGCGTCGGGATCTCCCGAGTCGACCGTGGGCGCATCGAGATCGAAGTGCACCATGATCTCGGACCCGAGCGCCTCGGTCAGCGCCACCGACGACCGGATCTGCCGACCGGTCGTGTCGTCATCGACCAGCGACGCGTCCTCGAAGTCCTCGGGACGGATCCCCATGATCACCTTCTTGCCGTCGTACCCACGCAACGCCGGGCGCGCCTCGAGCAACTCGTCACCGAACGACAACGACTGCGACCCCAACGTCATCGTCCCTCCGTGATCCCCCACGCTGAGGGTCGACTCGTACAGGTTCATCGACGGCGACCCGATGAACGCCCCGACGAAC
>JBCCTP010000377.1:0-4948 GCA_039198505.1 Actinomycetota bacterium
AGGAGACCGAGATCGATCGCGGACGACTCACCGCCGACGTCGCCCGGGCGGGAGCGCTGATCGCCCCGATGTGGCCGCTCTCGTCGTTCGTCGCCGTCAACCCCCTCGGCGGCCTCGAGCCCGACGGATTCGAACAGGCGGTGGCCGACGGGGAGCGGTGGCTTCGGGGCCGGACCGTCCCGACGCTCCACGCGTTCCGGACCGGTCATGCGCTCGGCCGGTCGACCGAGGCCGACCTCGAGCGAGCGGTCCGGCACCATGCGAGCGAGGCGTGCGGGCGGCCCGCGATCGAATCGGGCGGACGCACGATCGGCGCCGACGAGATCGTCCTCGCCGACCTCTTGTACGGGCCGGAGAACGCGTCGATCGAGATCCCCCGCACCCGGCTCGAGGCGATCGCCGGGGTCCGAGTCGCCGATCAGCTCGGGATCGACGAGATGGTCGCCGACTGGGTCGCCTCGTACCTCACCGGTGTCGGTTGGCCGGTGACCGCGGGGACTCCCCGACTGGTCACCGTGGCGCACACCGACCTCCAGGCGCTCGCCGCCCGTCGCCTCACACCGCCCGCAGTGGCGTGGCTCGACACTCTCGAGCCGCACGCCCACAGCGCCGTCGAGGTCCTCGCTGCGTCGCTCGAGATCATGGGCGTCGAGCCCGACGACCGCGTCGACGAGATCCGGGGACACCTCGCCGCAGTGTCGGGATGGGCGGGCATCGCCAAGTGGCGCAGTGACTGGGCCCACGCGGACGAAGCGCTGCCACCACTCCGGCTGGTCGACATCGCAGCGGTCCGGGCCATGACCACGGCTGCGGTGCTCGTGGGGATCGGCGCCGTCGGGGCGATGAGTGCGAACCGCTCCACGCCGGTCCAGCCGGTCTCCGACGACCCTGCGGCTGCTCTCCGCGCCGGGCGGATCGACGCCGTGGCGGCCCACTTCGATCTGTCGTCCGACGACGATCGTGCGGCCATCGGCGAGATCCTCGATCTCGTTGCGCCGTCGAGTCGGCCCCTGATGTGGCTGACCGCCCACGAGAGCAACTTCGACGAGCGGATGCTCACCCTCCTCGACCGGCCCAGCCGACCGACGACCGACGAACGACCCGACGCACAGATCGTGTTGTGCATCGACGTCCGCTCGGAAGGCTTCCGGCGCAACCTCGAGGCGCTCGGCCGCGACGAGACGCTCGGCTTCGCCGGCTTCTTCGGCGTGCCCATGAGCGTCCAGGAGTCCGGCTGGTCGAAGCCCGAGGCGCGGTGCCCGGTCCTCGTGTCGCCGTCGGTCACCGCCACCGAACGCGCTCGCTTCGACGCGGTCGACGCCGTCGCTGATCGGCTGATGCGCGCCCGGACGGTCGGTGCGTTGTCGTCGGCCCACGGTGCGACCAAACACCTCGCCGGAGCCGCCTTCGCCGCCGCCGAGACGGTGGGGTGGTTCACCGGTCCCGCCGCGGCGGTGCGCACCTTCGCACCGTCGAAGTCGCTGCCCGACGCCCGCCAGGACGGCACGACCACGATCGAGCTCGGTGACGACATGCTCACCGAGCAGCGACTCTTCGCCGCCGAGTCGGTGCTCCGCACGATGGGGCTCGTCGAACGCTTCGCTCCGGTCGTGGTGCTCTGCGGCCACACCAGCGCCACGACGAACAACCCTCATGCGACGGCGCTCGAGTGCGGAGCCTGTGCCGGAGCCGGCGGTGCGTCGAACGCTCGCACGGTCGCGGCACTCCTCAACGAGCCCGACGTGCGCGTCGGCTTGGTCGAACGAGGCATCGAGATCCCCGACGACACCTGGTTCCTCGCCGGGGTGCACGAGACCGTCAGTGACACCGTGACCCTGCTCGACGTCGACGCAGCTCCCGCTGAGTCCGCCGATGCCATCGTGGCCCTGTCCGACCGACTCGAGCGGGCGGCGAACGCCAACTCGGCTGTTCGGGCCCGTCACCTCCCCGGTCCTGACGAGACCGTTCGGACGAGGGGCAACGACTGGGCGCAGGTCCGGCCCGAGTGGGGTCTCGCCACCAATGCGGCGTTCGTCATCGGACCCCGTGCGATGACCGAAGACCTCGACCTCGCCGGACGGGCGTTCCTCCACAGTTACCGGCCGGACCGCGACCCCGAGGGAGCGGTGCTCGAAGCGATCATGACGGCGCCGCTCGTCGTCGGACACTGGATCTCGTCGCAGTACTTCTTCTCCACGGTCGACGCCGAAGCGTTCGGCGCCGGAGACAAGCTCCTCCACAATCCGATCGGCACGATCGGCGTCCTGTCAGGGGCGGGCGGCGACCTGCGTGTCGGGCTCCCGCTCCAGAGCACTCACGTCGACGGCCGACCGCATCACCAGCCGGTGCGGTTGCTCGCCGTGATCGAGGCCGACCTCACCGTGATCGACGAGATCATCGAGCGAAACGCCATCCTCACCCAGCTGGTCGGGGGAGGATGGATCCGCATCGCCGCGCGAGCGACACCCGACGAACCGTGGTCGACGCGCAGCGCGGACGGAACCTGGTCCGCGCTCCCCCGCCGAATCGACATTCACCCGACACTGGAGATCTCATGAGCACCTGGAACGGATTCACCCCGATGGCCCGGATCGAGGTCGTCATCGACGGCGAGCACATCCCGACGGTCCGCGAGCTGCTGCTCGAGGCCGGCGCCACCGGCTACACGGCGGTCGACGGCGTGTCGGGTTTCGGCCATTCCGGCGAGCACGCCGGTCGGCTGCTGTTCAACGACCGCAACAGCCTGTCGATGCTGATCAGCGTCGTCCCGCACGATCGCGTCCAGCGCGTCGTCGCCGGGATCCGAGGACTCCTCGACCATCACCACGGTGTGGTCTTCATCTCGGAGACCCACGTGAGCCGCGCCGACTACTTCGAGGGTGTCCCCGCCGACGCCTGATCGCCGCCCGCCCGCGCAGCGACCGCGACGAACCCACGCTGCTGGGCGACCTCTCGGACCTCGCGCCGAAGTCGCGTTGCGACGTCGCAACGCCCCTGGAGGTCGTGCACGTCGGCGAGGAGTGCTCGTGCGTGGCAAGCCCACACGTCGCCGCCTCCTCTCGCGTCGGTCGCCACGGCGCTGTCGAGACGGTGATGTGCCTCGTCGAGGTCACCCGCGGTGAGGGCGAGCATGCCCCGGTAGCGGTCGACCGATCCGAGGGAGAGGATGCCGGGCCCGGCGACGAGCAGCTCGTCGTCGATGTCGTCGAATCGCCGGAGGAGGCGTCGGGCCTCGTCGCGTGCGTCGAGGATCGACGCGAGTTCGGCGAGGAAGGCCAGGACCGTCGACCACATCGCGTCGAACGGCACGTCGAAGTCGGAGCGAGCGAGGTCGTCGAAGATCGTCCGCGCCGCAGCGTGGTCGCCGGTCTCGGCGAGGAGGAGCGCCAGTCCCGGCGACCAGTAGCTGGCCGACGGGTCCGAGTGGAGGACCGACCGGATGAGGGGGAGCAGTGGCGCGATCCGTCCTTGTTCCCGACGGAGGACGAACATGCGGAGTCCGTACGTGCCGGCGTTGTCCTCGTCGGGCAGCCCTTCCGCGATGTCGAGGCAGCGCTCGGTCAGGTGCTCGGTCCGGTCGAAGTCGCCGTCGTACATCGACAGCATCGCCGCCATGTTGGTGACGACGTAGTCCCAGAAGGTCGAGTGGAGCTCGGCCGCTCGCCGCTCCATCTCGGCGTGCCCACGACGGAAGCGGTCGAGCTGTCCGGTCCGGAAGCGTCGACTCTGGAGGATCTGCAACGCGAGCATCGCCTGGTCGGTGTCCTCCACCAGCGGGAGGATCTCGGCGAGGCGATCGGCGTCCTCCTCGCTGCCGAGGCCCGGGCGCCCGTACATCGGACCGAGCTTGATCGTGAGGAGCGACGTCTCGATCTCCAGGTCGTCGACCTCCGCAGCCAGCGCGTCGGCGCGGTCCTGAGCCGCTTCGGCCGCCGGGCGATCGAGCGAGTGCGACAACGCACGACAGAGCGACAGCTCGATGCGCGCCGAGGTGAGGGGGTCGCCGTCGGGGACGACCTCTCGAGCCGCGAGCTGGCGTTCTGCGGCGGGCCCGCCGTGCCGACCCGGACGCCAGCTGGCGTCCTCGTAGGACAGCGCCGATCGAACGAGGATCTCGGGATCGGAGACTGCGCATGCGTCGGCGTACGCCGCATCGAACGATCGCAGAGCGGGTTCGCTGTACCCGGCGCGGGCCTCGGCGTCTCCTTGTTCGAGCGCCAACGTCGCCCGCAGACGACGATCGGTCGGCGAGACGAGCGACCGCGCCGCTCGGAGATGGGCGATCGCCGTGTCGAAGGAGAACGTCGACGTCGCCGACCGCGCCGCCGCCCGCAGGTGCTCGATGGCGAGGGGTCGCCGGTCGGGTTCGGCCACCGACGCCGCAGCCTGATGGTGCGCGACCGTCGCCCGAACGTCGTCGAGCGCATCGATGTGGACGGCGAGCAGAGCGTCGGCGATCCGTCCGTGGAGCCGGGCTCTCCGACCCGCCGAGAGGTCATGGCGGAGCACGCCCCGAACGAGGGCGTGCAGGAACTGGAATCGGTCCACGTCGACCTCGACCAGCAGCCGGGCGGCAACAGCGAGCTCGAGATCGTCCAACACGTCGAGATCGGACCGACCGAGCACCCGTGCGACGACGCGGAGGTCGAACTGGTATCCCACGACGCTGGCGACCGTCATCACGTCTTGCACCCGGACCGGAAGCCCGGCGGTTCTCCATCGGACCGCGGATGCGAGGCCGTCGTGGTAGCGGTCGGGGTCGGCGACGAGTGCTCGGACGAGGAGAGGATTGCCGGCGGTCTCCCGGAGGACCCGGTCGACCTCGACTCCCTCGGACTCGTCAGCGAGCAACGCGACCGCCGACGGGTCGAGACCTCCGAGCCGAACGACGAGCTGATCGTCTCCCGGCGTCGACACCAGGTCGGCGATGCGTGGGCTCTCGTGCGGC
>JBCCTP010000378.1:0-4930 GCA_039198505.1 Actinomycetota bacterium
CGGGCGAGATCCTCGGCGTGGCCGGCGTCGAGGGCAACGGGCAGTTCGAGGTCTGCCAGTCGATCCTGGGCCTCGTCGAGTCCGAAGGCGTCGTCCGTCTCGACGGGCGGGACATGGCGGGACAGTCGACGCGAGAACGGCTGTCGACCGGCCTGAGCTACATCCCGTTCGATCGGCACGACGAAGGGATGATGCTCGAGGCACCCCTGTGGGAGAACCTGCTCCTCACCCGCGACGACGAGGACCGCTTCGTGAAGAACGGTTTCGTCAATCAGCGGGCCGTGCGAGCCGCCACGCGGACCACGATCGATCGGTTCGACGTCAAGACCCCCGACGAGACCGTGCCCGGGTACGCGCTGTCGGGCGGCAACCAGCAGAAGCTGCTGGTCGGGCGCGAGCTCGACAGCGAACCGGGCGTGCTCATCGCGGCGCATCCGACGCGCGGCGTCGACGTCGGCGCCCAGGCCACCATCTGGGGGAATCTCCGCGACGCTCGCGACGCCGGGCTGGCGGTGCTCCTCATCACGGCTGACCTCGAGGAGTTGATCGCGCTGTCCGACCGGATCGTCGTGATGTTCGACGGGTACGTCACCGCCGAGTTGACCCCGGCGGAGGCGACACCCGATGTTCTCGGCGTGCACATGACCGGTGGGCGTGTGGAGTCGATCGCGTGAGCCTCGTCGAGGATCCCCCCGCCGCGGCGAGCGCGCCGCCGCCGTCGAGCGACGACGACGCAGCGGCGGCGATGCGGCGTCGCGAACGCCTCGAGGGTGCAGTTGTCACCGCCGGCAGCTCCATCGCCGCAGTGCTGATCGCGCTCGCACTGAGTGCGCTCCTGCTCGTCATCACCGGGAAGAACCCCGCCGACGTCGTGTCGACGATGGCCGAGGTGGCGACGACCTCTCGGTTCCAGTTCGAGACCATCCAGCGTGCGACCCCGTTCATCATCGCAGCGGTCGCCTTCGCCATCGCCTCGAAGATGAACCTGTTCAACATCGGCGTCGAGGGCCAATACCTCTTCGGCATGTTCTGGGCGGCCGTCGCGGGCGCCTACGTCAACCTGCCGGCGGTCCTCCACGTCGGGTTCATCCTCGTCGTCGGCATGGCCGCCGGAGCGTTCTGGGCCGGTATCGCCGGCTACCTGAAGGTCCGCCTCGGCGTCAGCGAGATCATCTCCACGATCATGCTGAACGCCATCGCGCTGCAGATCACCGACTGGTTGTTCAACGACTACTTCCGCTTCGACGACGGAAGCGGGTCACTCGACGTGCGGACCAAGCCGCTCCCGTCCACGGCGTGGATGCCCGACTGGTTCGACGGGCGGCTCAACAGCTTCATCGTCATCGCTCTGATCGTGGCCGCTGCGTACTGGGTGCTCGTCAACAAGACCCGGTTCGGTTTCCGTCTGCGAGCGTCGGGTCTCAACCCGATCGCCGCCTCGACGTCGGGCATCAGCTCCAACCGCATGGTGCTCACTGCGATGCTGATCTCCGGCGCGATCGCCGGCCTCGCCGGTCTCCAGTACCTGCTCGGTGAGGCGCAGTCGTACGGACCGGCGCGCCCGAGCGGGTACGGATTCAACGGACTCTCGGTCGCTCTGTTGGGTCGCAATCACCCGGTCGGCATCGTGCTCGCAGCGCTGCTGTGGGGCTTCCTCGAGTCGGCCGCAGGGCCGCTGCAGCTCGACGACATCCCCCGTTCGATCGTGAACGTGATCCAGGGCATCACCCTGTTGTCGGTCGTGATCGTCAACGAGGTCGTGAAGCGGTGGTACACCCGCCGCACCACCGAACGAGCGGCTGCTCGTCTGGGCGAAGGAGGTGCGGCATGAGCGTCATCGAAGCACCGCCGACGGTTCCCGATCCCGCGCAGGCCCCGGAACCTCCGTCCGCTCGTACGGTCCGCAGCAACAAGATGCGGCGGGCGGCACTCATCGGCCTCGGCCTGTTCGTGATCCTGTCGTTCGTCCGGTTGGTCACCGACTCGAGTCAGTTGACGGCGTCGATCACGGTCGGAGCCGCGCTGCGGGCGACGATCCCGATCCTGCTCGCCGGTCTCGCCGCACTCTGGGCCGACCGGGTCGGCATCGTCAACATCGGCATCGAGGGCATGATGATCCTCGGGACCTGGTTCGGCGGGTACGCCGCCTGGCAGTTCGGCGCATACGTGGGCGTGGTGTTCGCCGTCGTCGGCGGCGTGATCGGCGGGCTGATCCACGGCATCGCGGTCACGAGGTTCAACGTCGACCACATCATCTCGGGCGTCGCCATCAACATCCTCGCCCTCGGTGCGATGCGATACCTCTCGGAGCTGATCTTCGTCGGCGAGCAGGGTGGTGGCATCACGCAGTCGCCGCAGCAGTCGTCGTCGATCGGCAAGGTCAGCCTGCCGTTCCTGTCCGGGGGTTGGGACACCCCAGATGCCCTCGGAAACCTCGAAGAACGCGGGTGGTTCCTCATCTCCGACGCGGCCGGCATCATCCGCGGGCTCACCGTCGACGTCTCGTACCTCTCGATCCTGGCGATCCTGCTGGTGCCGTTGAGCGCCTGGATCCTGTGGCGCACACGCTTCGGCCTCCGGATCCGCTCCTCCGGCGAGCAGCCGTACGCGGCCGAGTCGCTCGGCGTGAAGGTGGCGCCACTGCGGTACTGGGCGATGGCGATCAGCGGTGGTCTCGCCGGTCTCGGCGGCGGCTTCCTCGCCATCGTCGCCACGTCGTTCTACCGCCAGGGCCAGACCCAGCAGCGCGGGTTCATCGGCCTGGCCACCGCGATCTTCGGCAACTGGCGACCGAGCGGAGTGCTCGGCGGAGCGTCGTTGTTCGGGTTCGGCGAAGCGCTTCAACTCGTCGGATCGGCCGCGGTTCCGAAGCTCTTCCTGGTGTTCGCGATCATCGGTGCCATCGCCGCCGTGCGAGCCGCGGTGCAACGCAACCACCGAGTGGCACTCGTGCTGGCCGCCATCGGTGGTCTGTCGCTCATCGCGTTCGTCACGGTCGACGAGGTGCCCGAGCCACTCACCAAGTCGGTCCCGTTCGTGTTGACCATCGTCGTGCTCGCCACCTCGGCGCAACGTCTGAGACCCCCGGCCCATGACGGGAAACCGTTCAGATCCGGCGAGGAGCATTGACGACCCTGGACGACACCCAGCCGTTCTCGCGCCCGGGCGGACCCGACGAGTCGGTCGGGCCGCAGGGGCCGCTGTCGCTGCTCCACGACCACCTCGACGGCGGTCTGCGGGTCGGCACGATCCTCGAGATCTCCGAGTCGATCGGCTGGACGCTGCCGTCGACCGATCCCACCGAGCTCGCCCGGTGGTTCACCGCGGGCGCCGAGACCGGCGACCTGCTGCAGTACCTCGCCACGTTCGAGCACACGCTCGCCGTGATGCAGACCGAGGAGCACATCGAGCGCGTCGCCTACGAGGCGGTGGTCGACCTGGCCGCCGATGGCGTGGTGTACGCCGAGATCCGTTTCGCTCCCGAGCTGCACCAGCAGCAGGGACTGTCGCTCCCCGCCGTGGTCGCTGCCGTCACCAACGGGTTCCGTCGGGGCGAGCGCGACGCGGCAGCCGCGGGGTCGCCGATCTGGGTCGGGGCGATCCTGTGCGCGATGCGGACCGAGCAGCGCTCGACCGAGATCGCTCTGCTGGTCGACCGGCTGCGCGAGTCGGACGACAAGGTGCTGGCGTTCGACCTCGCAGGGGCCGAGACCGGATTCCCGCCGTCGATGCACGCCGAGGCGCTGGCGATCGCTCGGGAGCGGCATCTCAACATCACCATCCACGCGTCGGAGCCACCCGACCTCGAGCTGATCTCCGATGCGCTGGCGCACGGTGCCCACCGCATCGGACACGGCGTCCGCCTCCAGGCCGACATGACCATCGTCGACGGTGAGGTCACGGCGATGGGTCCGCTCGCCCGTTTCGTGCTCGATCGCCAGATCCCGCTCGAGGTTGCTCCGACCTGCCACGTTCAGATCGGCGCAGTTCCCGACCTCGCGTCGCACCCGATCGGGCCGATGCTCCGGGCGGGCTTCGCCGTCAACGTCAACACCGACAACCGGTTGATGAGCAACGTGTCGCCATCGTCCGAGATGGCGGCGTTGCGCTCCACGTTCGCACTGTCCGACGACGAGGTGCGCACGTTGGTCCGCAACGGCATCGACGCCGGGTTCGCCCCGCTCGACGTCCGCCGCGACCTGATCACCCGCCACGTCGCGTAGCGACAGTGTGGGTCAGGCACACACTGTCGCCCCGGCGTCGAGTCGGCGCGCCCTGCGGATTCGCGCCCGTGCGCTGATGTGAGCGGCGGACTCCCGATCACTCGAAGGCGTCGTCGGGGAGGGCGAGGCGCCAGGTGGTCGCCTCGGCGCCGAGTGCTCGGCCGTCGTCGACGGCCCGGTCGAGGTCGTGGCGGTGCGCCTCACCGTGCCAGGTCGCAAGGAAGGCGGCGATGAACGCGTCGCCGCAGCCGACCGTGGTTCCGGTGACCGGGCGGGCGTCGACGTCGAACCAACGATCGATCGGTGCGTCGGCTTCGCGTGCATCGACCACCCGGAGCCCGGACGAACCGAACGTGACGACGAGCATCCGACCCAGGCGGACCGTGGCGCCGACGAGCTCCGCGACGACCGCGTCGTCGGGGTCACCAGGCCAGCCGACGAACCCGATGTCGAGGTGCGCCATCGTGGCGGCGAACCGCTCGACCGTGAAGTGGCGGAAGCTGAGGAAGTCCCCGGTCAGGCACATCCCGTCGACCGGGCCCTCCGAGGCCAGTCGATGGAGCTCGCGGTCGACCACGTCGACGAGCACGAGGTGCGTCGGTGTTCCCGTCGCGAGCCGGCCGACCTCCTGGTCGCTCAGTCGGAAGTCGGCCAGGATCCCCTCGACGAAGTGGTCCATCATCGGCTGGCGATCGTCTGCGAACCGC
>JBCCTP010000379.1:0-4920 GCA_039198505.1 Actinomycetota bacterium
GACGTGCGTCCGATCGACGTGACGTCGGCCGGCGAACGCGAGGAGCGGTACCGTTCGCGCCGTGCGGATCGTCCTGATCGTCAACTCGTTCGCGTCGTCGGTGACCGCACGCAACACCGTCATGGTGCACCGTCGACTCGTTGAGGGACTGCCTCGCCCGACCGACGGCACGCGCCGGCGACACCACGTCGAGGTGGTCGAGACCAACCGCCGCGGTCACGCCACGCGGTTCGCCCACGACGCCGCACGACGGGGCGTCGACGTCGTCATCGGGTACGGCGGCGACGGGACCCTCAACGAGGTGGCCACCGGGATCGCGGGCACCGCCACCGCCCTCGGCGTGCTGCCGGGCGGCTCGACCAACGTGTTCGCCCGCACGCTCGGCATGCCGAACGATCCGCTCCGAGCGGTCGAGCACCTGATCGCCGGTCTCGAACGTCCCTCCGAGCGGATCGGACTCGGACGCGTCAACGGGCGCTACTTCTGCTTCCACACCGGCATCGGCTTCGACGCCGCGGTCGTCGAGCAGGTCGAACGACACGGCTCGCTCAAGCGGTGGCTCGGCCACCCGCTGTTCGTCTACGCCGGGCTCTCCACGTGGATCCGAGGCTACGACCGCAACCGACCGCACTTCCGAGTGTCCGGCGATGGCGGCGATCCGGTCGACGACGGATTCTTCACGATCGTCCTCAACACCAACCCCTACACCTACCTCGGCAATCGGGCGCTCGACCTGTCCCCCGCCGCGACCCTCGAGCAGCCGCTCGTGGCCATCACGTTCACCACGATGCGCGCCACGGCGATCCTCGGCTCTCTCGCAGGGGCGCTGCGCGGCGGCGGCGTGAAGCCGTCCGGCCACCTCGACGTCCGCACGCACGTGCACGAACTGCTCGTCGAGAACGACCGGCCGTTCCCGTACCAGGTCGACGGTGATGCGCTCGGCGACACGAACCGGCTCGCGTTCGAGTACGTGCCCGAGGCGATCGACCTCGTGGTGCCGGCCGACCCGCGGACCCTCAGTGCGATCGGTCCTGCGCCCGACTCCTCGACCGCCACGGCCAGCGAGGAGCCGGCGCCACTCCCGTCCGCCCGAGCGAGCTGAGCGCCACGTCCGGCACGTCGGTGCACACCGCGTCGACACCCCACGCCGCGAGCTCGACGATCCGGTCGGCGTCGTTGCAGGTCCACGCCGTGACCATCAGACCGAGGTCGTGGCCATGGCGCACCAACTCGCTCGACGACGACTCGACGTCGGGGTGGATCGCCTGGTGTCCGGCGCGAGCCGCGGAGTCGATCGTGGCCACGTCGAGACCCTCGACGAGGAGCGCGGTCGGGAACTCGGGTGCGGTCCGCCGAAGGTGGCCGACCGTCTCGGGTGAGAACGAGGAGATCAACCAGCGGTCGCCGCGATCGCCGCCTCGATCGCGGAGCGCTTGAACCGTCGCACCGACCACCGCCATCGACGGATCGCTCGGAGCAGACGCATCACCGTTCTTGATCTCGACGTTGACCAGCATCCGCTGTCCACACGCATCGAGGACGTCGTGCAGGTCGGGGAGGGAGTCGACGTACTCCGCATCGTCGGGCAGCGGATCGTGGGCGACCACGAGGCGGGGTGGGCTCGTGGAGGGGGCCCACCACCGGACGTCGAGCTCGACACCGTCCGCGCCGAGCCGATCGGCGAGCTCGAACGCCTCGGGGGTGTTCTCGGGCGCAGCCGCCGACGCGCCGCGATGGGCGATCACCAACACCGGACACTCGCTTCCGTGTTCCGGGTGGGTGCGTCAGACGTCACACTTCGGCGGCCTTGCGCTGCCTGCGATCGACGCCTACCTTGCCGCCCCGGCGAACCACCGCCCCAGCGGACGCAGACGGTGTCACCGGCTCCTCGGTCGGCCGACCCGGCGCGATGCTCCGCTGACGAACTCACCTCGAGGGGGAACAACACGTGTCGATCCTTGCGTCCAGCCTGGCTCTGGGAGCCGCCGACTACGACTGGCGCGATGACGCGATCTGCCGGGACACCGATCCCGGTCTCTTCTTCCCGGTGGGCACCACCGGCACCGCGATCTCGCAGATCACCCACGCCAAGGCGACCTGTGGAGAGTGCACGGTCTCGGCCGACTGCCTCGAGTTCGCGCTCGAGACCAACCAGGACTCGGGGATCTGGGGCGGCCTGACCGAGGAGGAGCGACGGGTGATCCGCCGCCACCGGGTCGCCGAGGCGCGCGCCGCACGCCGCGCCGCTCAGGCGAGCTGACGCTCGCACTCCGAACATCGCAGACGCTCCGGCGGTCACTCGACCGAGGTCGTGACCGACAACTCGACCACGGTGCCGCGCGCCCGGTCGTGGGGGATCCCGACGCCCGTGAGATCGTCGCTGGTGGCGGGCCGCATCTCGATCGTGCCGTCGAGTTCGGTGGTCACGAGCGTCCGCACGATCGACAGACCGAGACCCGGAGCCGATCCGAGCTCGAAGCCGGCGTCGACGCCGCGCCCGTTGTCGACGACGCTCAGCGCGAGGCGCCGCTCGCGATGGTCGAGCACCACGGCCACGTCGCCCCCCGAGGATCCCTCGGGAAATCCGTGGTCGACGGCGTTCTGCAGCAACTCGGTGAGGACCACGGAGAGCGGAGTGGCGGTCCGCGCCGGGATCCGGCCGCCCGAACCGGTGAGCGAGAACCGGACCGGGCGATCGGGCGACTGGAGCCCTTCCTCGGCCAAGCGGAGGAGCGGGCGCACGATCTCGATGAAGGCAATGTCGTCGCCCGGCTCGCGGGACAGCGCCTCGTGGACCAGGGCGATGGTGCGGATCCGTCGGACGGACTCGCCGACCGCCGCCTTCGCCTCCTCGTTCTCGAGCCGGCGGGCCTGCAGGCGGAGCAGCGACGAGATCGTCTGGAGGTTGTTCTTCACCCGGTGATGGATCTCGCGGATGGTCGCGTCCTTGGTCAACAGCAGCCGATCGCGCTTGCGGAGCTCGGTCACGTCGCGCACGAGCAGCAACCCGCCGTCGACGACGGCGTTCGCGGCCTCGCCCGTGAGCAGGGGCACGCACCGGGCGAGCAGCGTCACCTCGGTGCCCTGCTCGAATTCCTCGACCACGGGCTCGCGCCGTTCGAACGCCTGGCGCGCGGGTCCGTCGTGGAATCCGAGCTCGGCGAGTCGCATGCCGACCGGGTTGGCCTGGATACCGACGCGGTGCAGCGCCGAGTTCGCGTTCGGCGACACGTAGGTGACCGTGGCATCGGCATCGAGCATGAGGAGCCCGTCGCCGACACGCGGCGCCGCACTCGAGTCGGCGACACGGCCCGGGAACGGGAAGGTGCCCACCTCGATCATCGACACGAACTGGCCGAAGATCCGCGAGTAGTGGCCCTCGAGTTCACCCTGCACGCGGCCGGCACGGACGATCCACTCCTTGCTCAGGACGGCGATCACCCGTCCGTTGCGGATCACCGGGATGGCCGTGATGCGCACGCGGGAGAGCGGATCGGTCTCGACGCCGTCGGGACCGTCGATCTCGCCGTTGACGCTGCGTCCGGTCTCGAGCGCTTCGTCGAGCTGCGGGATGCCGGCGGTCGCCCACTGACCGATGTGGTCGGTCGTGTACATCGTCTGGTTCGTCGCAGGGCGGACCTGGTCGACCACGAGCCACCGACCCGACGGGGCGCGCACGTGCAGGAACAGATCGGCGAAACACAGGTCGGCGAGAAAGGCCCACTCGGCCGTGAGGCGGTTGAGGTGATCGATGTCGTCCCGATCGAGGAGGGAGTGTTCGCGCGAGAGGTCGGCGAGCGAGGTCATCGGGGCGATTCTGCCGCATCGCCCGACCGGCGGAGGTGACCGGCGATCGCCGCGAGTCCGCCGAGGTCGTGGATGTCGCCGGCGAGCCACGGGACATCGACCGTCAACGGGGCCAGCGCCGTCAGTTCGTCACGGCGATCGGCCTCACGTGCCGCGACCATCGACAGGTCGTCGAATCGTTCCGCGATCCGATGGACGACACGACGGACGCGCTCGACGTCGTCGACGTCGAGGGCCTCCGCGACGGGCGCGAGCGCAGCTCGATCGGCGTCGGTGTCACTCGCCCGCTCGAGTGCGATCGCCGCCTCGGTGGCCTCGGTCGAGGCGATCTCGGCCGGGAGAACGCGATTGGCGACGATCGCGCCGAGCGGCATCGACCTCCGTTCGAGCGCTCGAGCGAGGTACTGGGCTTCGTACGCCGGAGCGGCCTCGAGGGTGGACACGATGACGAACGCCGTGCGCGGGTCGACGAGCAGTGCCTCGACCTCGCGGGCGCGGGCCACGAAGCCGCTCTCCATCTGCTGGAAGAGGATGAAGAAGTCGGCGATGTCCTGGAGGAACCGGGAGCCGAGGACGCGATCGGCCACCTGGTAGAACGGCCGCGACGCGACGGTGAAGAGCTTCGACCGATAGGGCACGGTGAGCCATCGGAGCAGGCGACTGCCGAAGAAGTCGGCCATCCGCCCCGGCGCGTCGAGGATGGTCAACGCGTTGCGCGACGGCGGCGTGTCGACGATCACCAGGTCGTACTCACCGGTCGCGTGGAGGTCGTGGAGCTGCTCCATGGCCAGGTAGTCGTGGCTGTGGACGAAGCGGCTCGTGATGTTCTGGTACAGCGGATTGGCGAGCACGGCGTCGCGGGTGCGGCGATCGGGTGCGTGCCGGCGGATGAGTTCGTCCCACCCGGCCTTGGTGTCGAGCATCGCCACGTGGAGGTCGCCGCGTGCGCCGACGTCGGCGGCGGCCAGCACCTCGGGATCGATCCGCGTCGGCGCGTTCCCGAGTGCTTCGAGGCCGAGCGCCGACGCGAGCCGTCGAGCCGGGTCGACCGTGAGCACGAGCGTGCGGCGCGCTTGGCGCTGGACCGCGGCCACACCCAGTGCCGCAGCCACC
>JBCCTP010000380.1:0-4920 GCA_039198505.1 Actinomycetota bacterium
GAGCATGGTGGCGATCGCCGCGGGCAACGACGTGAGGACCTGATCGGGCACGACGAGTCGATCCCAGTACCGGGTCACCGGCCGGAACGCATCGTTCACGGTGGTGGACGGCGATCCGAAGTGCTCGACCTGCTGGAGCACGGGGTCGGGTGTGCGGGAGACGAACGTGTCGCCCGACAGGAGGAGCAGCGGCAGCCGATTGGAGTGGGCGACTCCGGCAGCGGTGACCATGTTGGTCGCACCGGGGCCGACCGACGACGTGGCGACCATGATCTGTCGGCGACGGACGGCCTTGGCGTACGACGTGGCCGCGAGCGCCATCCCCTGTTCGTTCTGGCCGCGCCATGTGGGCAGCACGTCCTGTTTCTCTTCCAGCGCATGGCCGAGGCAGGTGACGTTGCCGTGACCGAAGATGCCGTACACGCCGGGGAACAGCTGCGCCTCGGAGCCGTCGCCCTGTTCGCTCCGCTGCGCCGCGAGGTGGCCGACGATCGCCTGCGCCACCGTCATCCGTGTCGTTCCCATCTCACTCTCCTCCCGTTGCACGACGTGCCTGGCACGTCACGAACATCTGTTGCACGACGTGCCAGGCACGTCACGCGACACTCAGGCCAGTCGGGTGACCGGCTCCCACTTGTCGTTCTCGGATGAGCGCAGCAGGGCCGCCTGCACGCTCACGTAGTCGATCGCCTCGGCGAAGCCGGGCTGGTGCTGTCGGCCGGCGGCGACCGACGTGAGGAACTCGTGATCCTCGATGACCTTGAGGTCCTCGTACGCGATCGGATTGGCGTCACCCGGCACGAAGTTGCCGTGGTACGGATACCGCTCGCCGCCGTACACCGTCGTGTAGCCGCGGGCCCGGTCGCCCACGAGGAACAGCTGCAGCTCGTTCATCGTCTCGAGGTTCCACGACAGCGACCCCTTCGTGCCGTAGACCTGGAACGCGCACTGGCTCTCGGGTCCGATGATCGCCCGGGAGGTCTCGAACGTGCCCTGCGCCCCGTTGGCGAACTCGACGAGGCAGCCGAAGTAGTCCTCGTTCTCGACCGGACCGGTCGGGTCGCCGGGCTCACCTCGGTCGTAGTGAGTCCCGCCTTCCTTCGGCAGTGGCCGCTCGGTGATGAACGTGTGCGCCTTGCCGACGACCCTCGTGATGGGACCGACGAGCATGTGGGCGAGGTCGATCGAATGGCTGAGGATGTCGGACGACACGCCGTACCCGGCCCCGTCGAGCTGGAATCGCCACGACAGCAGACCCATCGGATCGGCGCCGTACATCGAGAAGAACTGGCCGCGGTAGTTGGTGATCTCGCCGAGCTCGCCGGAGTCGATGAGCTGCTTGGCGTACTGGACCAACGGCGCCCACCGGTAGTTGTAGCCGACGCCGGTGATCACTCCCGCGGCCCGTGTCGCCGCCTCGATCCGGACCGTTTGTTCGGGCGTTCCACCGACCGGCTTCTCGCAGAAGACGTGCTTGCCCGCCTCGGCCGCGGCGACCGCGATGGGCTCGTGGAGCATGTTGGGCGCTGCCACCCATACGACGTCGACATCGGGATGCTCGACCGCCGCACGCCAGTCGGTGGTTCCCTCTCGAAAGCCGAACGAACCGACCGCCTCGTCGACGCGCTCCCGTACGTTG
Organism: Actinomycetota bacterium; assembly: GCA_039198505.1. Taxonomy (GTDB): domain Bacteria; phylum Actinomycetota; class Acidimicrobiia; order Acidimicrobiales; family Ilumatobacteraceae; genus Ilumatobacter_A. Next base: position 1,640 of record JBCCTP010000380.1, read on the forward strand.
TCGCTGATGACCACCATGTCGGGGTCGTAGCTCCGGTCGGGGAACAGCGTGGGGACGCGCAGGCACGAGCGCGTGTGCGCCTGCCCCATCCATCCGAAGCCGACCACGGCGACACCGATCCTCTTCCTGGTCATCTGTCCTCGTCGTTCCGTTTCGATGCGTGATGATCTCGACATTGCCTCGGGGGTCAGACCCGGGACGTCACGGTGGGGTGGACGATCTGGGCGGCGCGGCGCACCGCCGTTGCGACGTCACCGTCGGGTGGATACAGCAGGGCTCGACCCACGACGAGGCCACGCACGTTGGGAACCGCCATCGCGCGGGTCCACTCGTCGAATGCGGTCTCGGGGTCGGGGCCCGGCGCGCCACCAAGGATCAGCCCCGGCAGCGTGGTCGCCGCCATGACCCGCTCGATCTGATCGGTCGCGGGCAGCTTCAGCCAGGTGTAGGCCGACGTCGCCCCGAGTGCGTTGGCGATGCCCACGCACCGCACCAGCGCGTCGTCCTCGGTGTCGAGCACCGCTCGCCCGTCGGCGTCGGTGGTGTACGGCAGTGGTTCGAGCATCGCCATCAGGCGGTGCTCGGCGAGCTCGGTGATCCATCGGGCGCACGCTTCGATGGTGGGCTTCGACCGAGGATCGTCGAGATCGATCCGCAGCAGCATCTTGCCGCCGTCGAGACCCTGCTCGGCGATGGCCGGCACGGTGTGCGCTGTGAGCTGGTCGTCGAGCTCCCACACCGATCGGACGAGCCCGCCCCGGTTGATCGAGCCGATCGCGACCTTGCCGTCGAGCGCACCGAGCAGCGCCAGTTCGTCGAGCACGTCGGGCGTCGCCATGACACCGTCGACGCCCGGATCATCGAGCGCCGTCACGATGCGTTCGAGCACATCGCGCCGGTCGGCCATGACGAACGGAGCGGACCCGACTCCGAGCATGCCCCGCGCCGGATGGTCGGCAGCGATGATGAACGTCGCCCCGTCGTCGGCGAGGATCGGTCGCCTGGTGCGGCCCGCGAGCGCGTGCGGCACCGCCTCGGGACGCATGGCCCGGGTCTCGAGCAACTCCTCCCAGGCCTCGTCGGAGATCCGACTCACGACGGAACCCCGAGGTCGGGGCGCGGCGGGACCTCGCCGGTGGCCAGCAGATGGTCGATCTCGGGCGACGTCGGCATCTCGTCGGAGCACATGAGCCGCCCTGCCACGATCGCCCCCGCCGCATTGGCCCGGGTGACGATCTCGACCGGGTCGGCGCCGCCGAGCAGACCGTCGACGAGCGAGCCTCCGAACGCGTCACCCGCGCCGAGCCCGCACACGACCTCGACCCGGATCGGCTCGACGATCGATCGCGACTCGGCCGTGGCGACGAGAACACCCTCCGCTCCCTGCTTCACGATCGCCAGTTCGACGCCGCGCTCCAGCAGCCGGTCGGCCGCCTCGTCGGGCACTCGCGTCCCGACCGCGATCTCGCACTCGTCGCGGTTTCCGACAGCGACCGTGCAGTGATCGATCGCCGGCGAGATGTGTTCGGACGCCTCCTCGGGCGACGTCCAGAACATCGGTCGGTAGTCGAGGTCGATCACCGTGTGACGAGCCCGGGCCCGGGCGGCCAAGGCCGTCATCGCAGCCGAGCGGCTCGGCTCCTCGGCGAACCGCGATCCGGTCAGCCAGAACAGCGGCACCGACCGGACGATGTCGAGCGGCAGATCGTCCGGCGAGATCGCCATGTCGGGCCCGCGAGGCTCGCGATAGAAGAACAGCGACGGCTCCTCGACCGGCATCAGCTCGCAGAACACGACCGGCGTGAGCAGCTCGGGGTCGGTGGTGACGAACTCGGCGCTCACCCCGAACGATCGCAGGCCCTGCCGCACGAACTCACCGAATGCGTCGTCACCCACCCGGTTGACGACCGCCGCTCGGCGCCCCAGTCGCGCCGCAGCCACCGCGACGTTGGTCGGGCTGCCCCCGATCGACTTGCGGAACGTCGCGACGTCGGCGAGCGGAACCTCGTGCTGCTCGGGGTACAGGTCGACCGACGACCGTCCGAAGGTGAGGATCTCGAGATCGGCGAGCGCGAACGGCTCGGATGCTGCAGGGCTCATCGGTTGGGTGTCCGGGACGATGTGGAGCGCGTCGGCACGCCGACGGCGATCAGTCGGAGATCGCGCCCGCCTCCTGCAGCTCGTGCTCGAGTGCCTCGAGCTCGGCACCGCCGGCCATGAGCTGGGTCAGCTCGTCGATCGAGATCTCCTCCTTGGCGAAAGAGCCCATCGACTGACCGCGGTTGAGGATGAGGAAGCGGTTTCCGACCGGGTAGGCGTGGCGCGGGTTGTGGGTGATGAAGATGACGGCGAGACCCTGGTTGCGGGCCTCGACGATGCGCTTGAGCACGACACCCGACTGCTTGACGCCGAGCGCCGAGGTCGGCTCGTCGAGGATCAGCACCTTGGCACCGAAGTACCCCGCGCGGGCGATCGCCACCGACTGGCGCTCACCACCTGACAGCGTGCCGACGGGCTGCTCGGTGTCGCGGATGTCGATGCCCATCTTGGCCATCTCGGTCTTTGCGATGTGCTTGGCGCGCGCCTTGTCGATCCGGCGCAGCGGACCCCACCCCTTCGTGGGCTCGGCGCCGAGGAAGAAGTTGCGCCACACCGACATGAGGGGGACCATGGCGAGGTCCTGGTACACGGTCGCGATTCCGTGGTCGAGTGCATCGCGAGGTGAATCGAACCGCACCTCCTCGCCGTTCATCCGGATGGTGCCCTCGCTCTGTTGGTGCACGCCGGCGAGCGTCTTGATGAACGTCGACTTGCCGGCGCCGTTGTCGCCGAGCACGCAGGTGACCTCACCCGCGTTCACGTACGTGCTCACGCCGCTGAGGGCGATGATGTTGCCGTAGTACTTCGACAGGTTGTCGAGTTCGAGCAGATGTGATTCAGACATGGAGACCCCCTGGGTGTCGGACGTCGGTCATCGTCGGAGCGATTCGGCGCGGGTACGGATGGTGCGGTTGGCGATGACGGCGAGCAGCAGGATCACGCCGAGGAAGAGAAATCGCCAGTCGGAGTTCCAGCGGGCGAACGGGATGCCGAGGTTGCCCATCGCCACGATGATCGCCCCGATCGCCCCGCCGAGCGCCGTGCCGTATCCGCCGGTGAGCAGCGTTCCGCCGACGACGGCAGCGATGATGTACTCGAACTCGAGGCCGTTGCCGGTGTTCGCCTGGATGGTGTTGAGGCGGAAGGCGAGCAGCATCCCGACGAGCCACGCGGCGCCCGAC
>JBCCTP010000381.1:0-4917 GCA_039198505.1 Actinomycetota bacterium
AGGATCCGGTCGATCGACGCCGGATCGCGCCCGACCGCTTCACACGCCTCGTCGAGGATCTCGCACTGGCGGGCGAGTGCCCGATCGGCGGCGGCGACGCTGCGATCGGGATCGGTCGGATCGCCGATGGTGATCCAGGCGTCGGCGACCTCGGCGGCAAGTCGGAGCCCGCGCGGGCCGCTCGCTGCAACGCCCAACGGGAGGCGGGGCCGCTGCACGCATCCCGGCAGCATCCGCGCACCGTCGACCGTGTACCAGTCGCCGGTGTGGTCGGTGAGCGACCCACGCAGCAGACCGTCGATCACACCGGTCGCCTCGACGAGGCGATCCATCCGCTGACCGGGCGACAGCTCGGCCTGCCCGAGGACCGTCGCATCGAAGCCGAGACCGGCCGCGCCGAGACCGATCATGAGCCTGCCGTCCGAGATGTGGTCGATCGTCATCGCGTCCTTCGCGAGGGTGACGGGGTGGCGGATGTTGAGGTTCGAGACCATCGTCCCGAGCCGGATCCGCTCGGTCACGGCGGCGACCCCGGTCAGCCACGGATAGGTAGCGTGCCACGGGAGGTGTCGATAGTGGCGCCACGACAGATGGTCGTAGACCCAGAGGTGGTCGGCCCCGGCCTCATCGAGATGGCGGGCGGTCGCCACCGTGGTCGGCCACGGATCGGACGGCATCAACACGAATCCGACACGCATGCCGTGCACCGTACCGATGGCGGCGCGCCGGCTGTTCGAGGCCGAGACCGCCGCCGTCCGTGGCGGGTACCGTGAGTCCATGACCGACGTGATGACCCAGTCGAGCACCGACGCCATCCTCGACGTCGACCTCTTGGCCTTCGAGAACGGTTCGGGCCAGCAGCGACGAGCTGTCGTCGACGGCGTGGCGCGCAGTCTCGCCACCGGGTTCGTGTACACGAGCCACGACCTGTCCGACGACCTCCTCGACACCGCCTACGGGATGCTGCGCGAGTTCTTCGAGAAGCCGGTCGACGAGAAGCGGACCGCCGAGGCGCCCGGATCGAACGGTCAGACCGGGTACACCGGCCTTCTCGTCGAGACCGCCGCGTCGAGCGACAAGCCCGACTGGAAGGAGATGCTCAACTGGGCGACGCCGATCCCTGCGGGTCATCCGTTGAAGCGCAAGTTCCCCGGCTCGTATCCCGACCAGGTGTTGCCCGAGCAGGTGGTCCCCGGCATCACCGAGGTGCTGTACCGATTCCACGACTCCATCGCCGACCTCCAGCGTCGCTTCCTGCGGATCATCGCCGAGGGCATCGGATGCCACGAGTCGTTCTTCGACGACATGGTCGCCGACGGACCCACCCACACGCGTGCGATCCGGTACCCGGCGATGTCCGAACTCGACACGGCGCTCGGCGACGACGGTTCACCCGGGCACGTGTGGGCGGCCGAGCACGGCGACATCAACCTCATCACGGCCCTCCCGAGGGCGACCGCGCCGGGCCTGCAGGTGAAGGTCGGCGACGACTGGATCGACGCCACGCCTCCCGATGAGGGCGTCATCGTCAACACCGGCATCATGCTCGAGCGGCTCACCAACGGCCGGATCCCCATCGGCTGGCACCGCGTCGTCGCCTCGCCGGGGTACGAGGGGGAGCGGTACTCGGTGGTGCAGTTCTGCCACCCGCGCCCGTGGACGGTGCTGTCGCCGGTCGCCTCGTGCTGCACGCCTGAGCACCCGCAGCGGTTCTCGGCGATCTCGGCCGACGACGCACTCGCCGAGGTCCTCTACGAGATCAACCTCGTCGAAGACGCCCGTCGCGTCGACTGACCCCGCCGGACGCGCACTCCCATCCGGTCAGCCCGACCCGGGCGGAAGCGGACAGTGTCCGGATCTGGCCCGGGCGGAAACGGACAGCGCCAGTCCCGTCAGGGGCGGACGAACGCGCCGGGGGCCGGCGCGTCGCTCTGGAGCGCGAGGCGGACCCACACGTCGGTCGGTAGATCGAGGTCGTCGTTCCAGCGGTCGGGGGTCTCGTCCGAGCCGTCGGCACCCGGACCGTGTGCGGTCGACGGCACCCAGGTGCAGCTCTCGGCCGGGTTGATCAGGGCTGCCCACCCGCTCCCGGTGACCTGGCCGGATGAGGTGATGATCCACTCGGAGTCGATGTCCGGATGGAGGTCGGTCGTCTCGACGGTGACCGCGTCGCGGTCGCCCGAATCGCCCGCCGGGACCGACCACGGACCGATCCCGACCGAGCAGGTCTGCCGGAACAGCGCGTCGATCACCGGGCCGAATGCGTCGATCGGGCGGCCGTCGACGTCGAGGATCGACACGCGGATGTGGGGTGCCACGGCGTCGGGGTCGAGCGTGATCGACGCATCGGTCGGAACGTCCGCCCGCACGCCCACGGGCAGCGGTTCGGTGTCGCCCATGAACCCGATGATCTGACCGGCGCGCACCGTCGCCCCGATCCGACCCAGCGTGGTCAACCGGAGGTGGTCGTCGGCCTGGCCGTCGTCGGTGCCGGGTGAGTCGTCGTTGAACCCCGAGTACACGACGCTGTGGCCGTCGGGGGACGTGATCGTGACCGAGATCGGTCGGTCGGATCCCGGCTCGTCGTCGACCGCGGTGACGATCCCGTCGGCGATGGCGAGCACCGGTTGCAGCTTCACTCCGAACACGATCGCTGGAGCGTTCTCGTTGCACAGTCCGGCCGCCTCGATGTCGGCGCGGCTCGGACCCGACGACTCGGCGGTCGCAGTGCCCTCGTCGTCCGGACCGATGTCGGAGGTCTCGAGGGCTTCGGCGTCGTCGCAGTCGGGGATGGCGATCCGCGACGGACCGAGCACCGGGAAGGTCACCGACGGTCCGGCCGGCGTCGCGGCGGGAACCTCGGGAGCTCGACCGGATCGACGCTCACCTTCCTCGGCGGTGAACGCCGGGGGGATCGGGCCACCGGAGATCGAGGCGTACGTCGTCAACCATCGGGTCTGGTACTCGCGCACCGTGAGCACGTTGCCCGCCTCGGGGACCGGCACGATGTCGAGCAGCTCCCACTGTCGTGCGGCGATCGGGTAGTACCACATGATCGGCACCATCGAGACGTCGCCGTCGAACATCTCGAGGAACGTGCGCACGTCGAGTTCGGCGCGCTCGTCCTGCACCCAGGGCGGCGCCTGGTAGGCGTGCTGATACCCGCCGTACCCGGCCCAGGTCGACTCGATGAACTGATACGCGCCCGACGCGTTCCCCTTGTTCGGGGGGATGTCGTAGATGCCCCGCGACTCCTGGTAGCGGATGGTGGCCAGGATCGCCTGCATCTGGGGATCGCCCGCCGCGATGTCGCGGTTCGGAGGGATCACCGGACCGCGTGGGAGCGTCGTGGTCGCGCTCGACGGGATCGTGGTCGTGGGTGTGACGGTCTCGGGCGCCGTGGTCGACGGGACGTCGGGATCCGTGCCGCCGGGTGTGGTGGTGGCAGAGGCCGTCGGGATCGACGTCGTGGTGGAGTCGGCGTCCGGCTCCGAGGTCGTCGACGGCGTCTCGGCGGGTGCCGTGGTCGTCGGCGTGTCGACCGGTGTCGACGTGGTCGTGCTGGTCGAGTCGTCCGGTTCGGTGGTCGTCGTCGGGTCGGATCCGAGATCGTCGGGCGGCGACGACTCGGAGGGAGCGCCGAGTGGCGCCGCGTCGGTCGCTCCGTCGGTGGCGTGGGCGACGAACGGAACCGCACCGGCTCCGAGGACGACGGTGAGGCCGATGACGGCGAGGCGCCGGGCACGTCGCTCCTCCGGCCCCGAACGCGTCGAGACGCGGGCGCGGCTCGATCGGCGCGGGCGATCGATCGGCGATGGGACGGCGGGGATCACGGCGTGACGGGCGGCGGTGAAGCGGGCGGTGGTGAAGCGGGCGGTGGTGAAGCGGGCGGTGGTGAAGCGGGCGGTGGTGAAGCGGGCGGTGGTGAAATGGGCGGATCGGAGTGAGCGGATCGGATCGGGCGGGCAGGTCGGGGGCGGGCGGACCGAGATCTCGGCCACCTCTGCCGATCATCGGCACATCGTCGGGCCGAGTCGAGTGAATTCTGCGTCGAGCGCAGGTGGGCCGTGATGTCGTCGTGGGTCGGCCTGCCGAGTCTCGCGGCTCGGCACGGATACGGTGCGGCAGGTGGCTGACGACGGTGATCGAGGGGCGGACGATCTCAGTTCGCTCGTCGAGCGCACGCCTGAGCCCGACCTCGACGACGACGCTCCTGGTCCACTCACGCTGCTGAATCAGATGCGCGCCGAGTCGCCGGACCACTCGCAGGACCGGCACCCGGAACCGCAGCCGGTCGATCCGCTGCAGCGGCCATCGGCGCGGCCCGAGCGGCCTCCACGCGTTCGTACCGTTCCGCTGCCGGAGCGGCCCCCAGGTGGGACCGCTGCTCCCCGAGAGGGCGCGCCCCGAGCCGGGGGAGGAGTCACGCCACGATCGGGTCGAGACGCGCCGATGCCCGGGGCTCGCCCGGCCGACGATCGGCCGCCGGACCCGGAGGCGGATCCCGAACTGGCGGCGCCGCCCGCGCCCCGCCAGGACGTCGTGCTCGCCGTCGACATCGGTGGGACGAAGTTCGCCGCCGGACTCGTGACCGTGCGCGGCGAGCTCATCGATCGGGCGCGCGTCGAAGTCAGTCGGACCGCGTTGCCGGACGGCCACTTCGACTCGTTGGCCGGCATGATCGACGACCTCACCGCACGTGCGCGGACCCAGCACCGCGCCCGGATCCGTGCGGTCGGAGTCGGGTCGGCCGGGCCGGTCACCACGAACGTCGAGATGGTGTCGCCGGTCAACATCCCGGCGTGGCGCGAGTTCCCCCTCCGGGCCCGGCTCCACGAGCTCACCCGCGTGCCGGTCTACGGAGACCTCGACGCCAAAGCGCTCGCTCTCGCCGAGGGCTGGCTCGGGGCGGCGCAG
>JBCCTP010000382.1:0-4917 GCA_039198505.1 Actinomycetota bacterium
ACCGTGCCGCCTTACCGCCACGGTGCAGGCGCCGCAGTCGCCTTCAGCGCAGCCTTCCTTTGTGCCGGTCAGCCCTTCGCTGCGCAGCCAATCCAGCAGCATCGTCGTCGGCGCTACGCCATCAATGCGCCGGCGACGATGCTGCTGGATTGGCTGCGCAGCGAAGGGCTGACCGGCACAAAGGAAGGCTGCGCTGAAGGCGACTGCGGCGCCTGCACCGTGGCGGTAAGGCGGCACGGTAAGCCGGTCGCCGCCCTCAACGCGTGCATCATGCCGATTGCCCTCGCCCACGGCGCGCATGTGACGACTGTCGAGGCAGTGGAGCACCCCATCAAAGACGCGCTTGTGGAGCATCACGGGTCGCAGTGCGGCTTTTGCACGCCAGGCTTCGTGATGGTCGTCGCGGCACTGCCCGCCGACACCCCCACCGACCGCTGCTCGCTGGAGGATGCCCTCGCCGGCAACCTGTGCCGCTGTGGCGCCTACGAGGGCATCTACGCCGCAGTCGGCGCGGCGTGCCGAGGCGAGCATGACGAGCCCGGTGCGATGGCACGCGTCGACGCCGAGGTCAAGGTCACCGGCGCAGCCGTCTACACCGCCGACGTCTTCCCCGCCGGCGGCCTGCACGCCGTGATCGTCCGGTCGCCGATCGCCGCGGCCGACGTGGGCCCGACCCCGATGGACGCTGCGCCGTGGGTCGTCGATCTCCTGGGCGATCACCGGTCGGTCGTGTACGCCGGACAGCCGATCGCCGCCATCGCCGCGTACAGCCTCGCCGAGGCGCGACGTCTCGCCGCCGACTTCCCCCTCGAACTCACCCCGAGACCGTTCGTCACCGATCCCGAGGCGGCCAAGGCGGACGGTGCTCCCGAGGTCCACGCCGGCAAGGCGGGCCGGAAAGCGGCACCGAACGCCGCCGAGGGTGCGGCGTTCCCGGCGAGGTGGTCGGGCAACGTGCGCGGCCCGATCTCAGTGCGTTTCCGCGGCATCACCGCCAACCGGCGGATCGAGAAAGCCCGGTCGAACGGCGACGTCGGCCTCGCCGAGCTCGAGGTCGGCACCGGCGTCCAGCTCCACACCAGCTTCGAGCCGCACTGCACGGTCGCCGACTGGTCCGATCCCGAGAAGCTCGTGATGTGGACGAGCACGCAGGCGCTCAACCACGTCCACGAGGAGTTGGCCGAGCACTACGGCCTCGACCCGAACGCCATCGAGGTCCACGCCGACTTCGTCGGCGGCGGGTTCGGGGCGAAGCTCGGGGTCACCCCCGACATGCACGGCGCGATCCAACTGTCCCGGATGTCCCGTCGGCCGGTCCGGCTCGTGCTCGATCGGCGTGAGGAGCTGACCGCCACCGGCAACCGGCCGGGCAGCTCGAGCGAGATCAGCCTCCTCGTCGGCGACGACGGCTCGTTCGAGGCCATGGTGATGGAGGGTGAGGCGTACGGCGGATCCGCCATCAACGGTGCCTACGGAATGCTCGCCGCTCTCACGTACCGGCGAGCGCCGAAGCTCACCCGCGATCGCGACATCCTCACCAACACCCCGCCGGGAACACCTTTCCGCGGGCCCGGCGGCCCGACGGCGGCGTGGGCGCTCGAGAGCGCCGTCGACCAGGCCGCCCACCAGACCGGACGCGATCCGATCGAGCTGCGTCGCACCCTCGACCGCAATCCGAAGCGCCTCGCCCTGTACGACTGGGCGCTCGGCCTCGACGTGTGGCGCTCGCGGCCGACGACCGGCGCCGACACCGGTCGCTTCCGTCGGGGCGTCGGGGTCGCCGCCGCCAACTGGGTCTACAACCTCGATCCTGCGACCGAGATCGAAGTCGCCGTGCGCGACGGTCGGCTGACGGTCAGCACGGCCACGCAGGACATGGGCACCGGTTCCAAGACCGTGCTCGCCAACGCGGTCGCCGAGGTCTTCGAGGTCGATCAAGGCGACGTCGTCGTCCGGATGGGACTCGCCGACGGCGAGCGTCCGCATGGTCCGGTCTCGGGTGGCTCGCGCACGACGCCGTCGATCTGGTCGACGACCGTCGAGGCAGCCGAGAAGTTGAAGGCCGAGATCGGCGGGTCACCGACGAGCGAACACGAGGGCATGCACGCTCGGGTCAAGCGAGCCAAGGATTCCCGGCGGGCGTTGCGGCTCACGCTCCCGACGAGCATCGAAGTGGGCCGCGGCTTCTCCGGCGCCGTCCACGTGAGCGAGGTCGAGGTCGACACGCTCACCGGCAAGGTGCGCGTGCTCACCGTGTTCGGTGGGATCGCCGTCGGCCGGATCCACTCGCTGCCGACGGCTCGCAATCAATGCGAGGGGTCGATCATCCAGGGCATCGGACTCGCCCTCTACGAGCAACAGGTCATCGACCCGCACACCGGCCTCACGCTCACGTCGAACCTCGAGGACTACCGCATCCCCCAACTCGGCGACACTCCCGAGATCACCATCCACTTCCACGAGGAGGGATGGGACCACGTCCCCGGCGGGGGCGTCGGTCTCGGCGAGGTCGCCACCATCAGTCCGGCTGCGTCGGTCGGCAACGCCATCTTCAACGCCACCGGATGGAGACCCACGCACCTTCCGATCCGTCCCGATCGAGTCGTGGAGGCACTGCGATGATCGAGTTCCCCGACACCTACGCCGACATCACCGTGCCCGCGGGTGCGGTCGTCCGATCCGGGGGGACCGACCTCCAGGAACGACTGCGGTCGCACAACGCCCAGCCGCACATCGTCGACCTCACGGGCATCGAGGGGTTCGCCGGCATCAGTCGATCCGACGGGCGTGTGCGGATCGGTGGCGGCACGACGATGGCGGTCGTCGCCCGTGAACTGGCCGAGAGCCACCCGGCGCTGGCGATCTCGACCGGGTCGCTCGCCACGCCGCAGGTGCGGGCGACCGGCACGTTCGCCGGCAACCTCACGCAGCACACGCGTTGCTGGTACTACCGACACCCCGAGATCGACTGCTCCGCCACCGGCGGGGACTCGTGCCCCGCCCGGACGGGACGCCACCTCTACGGCATCGTGTTCGAACGATCGGAGTGCGTGCATCCACACCCGTCGACCATCGCGATGGCGCTGCTGTGCCACGACGTGACCGTGGAGATGGCCGACGGGTCGACGCGCACGTTCGCCGAGGTGCTCGGCGACGGGACCGACCCGACCCGAACTCATCAGCTCGCCGACGGTGAGGTGATCGCAGCGATCGACGTCGCCGACGGGTGGACCGGGGAGCGGGGCGCGTACTTCCGGTCGATCAGTCGGTTCGAAGCCGAGTGGCCGCTGGTGGAAGCGGTCGTCCGGGGACGTTTCGACGGTGAGCGGCTCGCCGAGTGTGCGCTCGCGATCGGCGGGGTGGCGACGGTGCCGCTGCGGATGTCGGCGGCCGAGGAGATCCTCACCGGCGCGACGCTCGACGACGCCACGATCCGCGCGGCGGCCGAGGTCTGCATCGAGGGCGCGAGTCCGCTGCCCGAGACCGGCTACAAGGTCGACCTCGTCGTCGCCACGGTGATCGAGACCCTGGAGCGCCTCCGCGCCACCGCCGCGACCGCGACCTGATCCCCGTCAGCGGCGTTCTCGTGAACGTGTGACACACCTGTTGTGTCACACGTTCACGAGAACCGGACGGGGTGTCGGCTGACCCATCGCAGCGGTGTGGGCCGGCCGATACGGTGAGGACGTGACGTCGCTCGACGCTCGACCCGTGGTCTCGGACGCCGGATCGTTGCGAGTCCGGTGGCTCGGAACGGTGCCGTATCGCGAGGCGCTCGCGGTCCAACAGTCGCTCTTCGAGAACGGCACCGAGCAACACCTGCTGCTCCTCGAGCATCCCCACGTGTTCACCTACGGGCGCACCGCCGATCTGTCGACCAACCTCCGGTGTGAGCCGGCGGCCGTCGGTGCGGAGCTCGTCGCGGCCAAGCGCGGAGGCGACATCACCTATCACGGTCCGGGACAGCTGGTGGGGTATCCGATCCTGAACGTCGACAATCGCCTCGGCGCGTCCGACCACGTGTGCAACGTCGAGGGTCTCGTCATCGATGCGCTGACCGAACTGGGTGTGCCGAACGCAGGTCGACGGCCCGGGTACGCGGGCGTGTGGCTCGATCCGGGGACACCCGACGAGCGGAAGATCTGTGCGATCGGGGTGCGCCTCAAGCGGGGTCGCACGATGCATGGATTCGCTCTCAACGTGTCGACCGATCTCACGTACATGCGCGAGCACATCGTTCCGTGCGGCATCGGCGACAAGCCGGTCACGTCGCTCGCCGAGGAGGGGCTCGACGTGTCGATGCGCGAGGTCGCCGACGTGATCGGGCGCCTCGCCGTCGCGCGGTGGGCTGACGGAACGGTCGAGCGCCAGGACGTCGCGTGGGCGGTGCCCGCCGACGACCGCGACCTGTCGGCGTTCTCGCGCGGCGCGGGGCCGGGCGAGACGGGTCGCTCACTCGTCCGGATGGAGGCCGCCGGCGTCGACGTCGCGAGCGGCCTCTCGATCCAGACGCGCAAGCCCGACTGGTTGCGCCCGAAGGTCCAGCACGGGTCCGAGGTGCTCGAGCTCAAGAAGACGATCCGTTCGCTCGACCTGGTCACCGTGTGCGAGGACGCAGGGTGCCCGAACTTGTCCGAGTGCTGGTCCGAGGGCACCGCCACGTTCATGGTGTTGGGCGAACGGTGCACTCGGGCGTGCGGTTTCTGCCTCGTCGACACGTCGAAGCCGCTGCCGCCGCAGTCCGACGAGCCGGCCCGGGTCGCCGAGGCGGTCGACCGGATGGACCTCGATCACGCGGTGCTCCCGATGGTCGCCCGCGACGACCTCGCCGACGGTGGCAGGGCGCCCGTGGCGGCCTGCGTCGCGACGATCCGACTCCGTCGCCCGTCGGCGCGCAACGAGACGCTCATCTCCGAC
>JBCCTP010000383.1:0-4914 GCA_039198505.1 Actinomycetota bacterium
GAGCGGATCGGAGCACAGCCGGGTGAACGTGTCGGCCGGAACGCCCGCAGCGCACGCCATCAGCTCGAACAGCTCGGTCGACAGGCGCATCCCCGCCTCGAGGTACCTCCGCATCGCCGGCTCGAACTCGGGCACCTCGTCGGGCAGGAGGTTCTCGACCGGGAGGACTCCGAGCGACGTGGCCACGACCGCGCCCGGCTCGACCGGACAGACCGTCCACGTCTCCTTGAGGTCGGGCGGTGTGGCCTGACCGCTCGCGTAGCCGTTCGCTTCGGCACCGATCGGCGTCCATCCCGGGCCGCCAATGCCCTGGTGCTGGCGGTAGCGGAGCTTCGTCTCGTCGGGGAGCGCGAACACGTCGGCACACGTCGAGCGGACCTCGTCGATCAGCGAGGTCGGCACTCCGTGGCCGGTGATGATGAGGAACCCGACCTCGGCGAGTGCCCGGTCGACCTGTTCCTCGACCTGCCGGCGCTCATCGGGATCCCCCGAGCGCCATCGCTCGAGGTCGATGACCGGGACCGTTCCGAGGACGAGCTGATCGACGGCACTCATGCCGAGACCTCCTGGTGGATGGGCTGATGGGTGGCGTCGTTCGTCACGTTGCCGGCGCGGTCGCCCACGGTGTTGGTGGCGTCGGACGTCGAGAGCGTCCGCGGTCCCACGACCTTTCCGGTGAGATGGTCGCCGACCGAGAACGGCTCGTACTTCGCCGCCGTGTCGTCGACGAAACCGGGGAGCGGTTCGACGATCACCTCGGGGTTCGCCTCGTGGAAGTAGGCGAACGACCGGCGGCGGGCGGAGCCGTCGACGTCGGACGGCGGCGGAACGACCCGATGGAGCGTCGATCGCCAGGCGTCGTTGGTCCAGGCGGCGAGCAGGTCGCCGATGTTGACGAGGAACGTGCCGGGCGTGGGGACGACGTCGTGCCAGTCGCCGTCGAGACCCATGATCTGGAGTCCTCCGACCGGATCGGCGAGCAGGATCGTGCAGGTGCCGTAGTCGGAATGGGCGCCCATGCGCAGCTGGCCGTCCTGCGGCGCCGGATCGCCCGGCTTGCGTTCGTAGTTGATCGCCCGGAACACGTCGGGTGATCGATCGGCCCGCTGGGGGAACCAGTCCGGGTCCAGGCCGAGGGCCACGGAGAAGATCGCCAGCATGCGGTCGGCCAGCTCGTACATCGTCGCCGCGTAGGCGAGCCACGTCGATCGCAGATCGGTCGGCGCGTCGGGCCACACGTTGTCGGCCCACAGCGTGCCCTCCGTGTCGTCGACGCCGAGAAGCTCACCGACACCGATGTTGAAGGCCTCGAACAGGTCGGGTGGCGAGTCGACGCCGATGCTGTACGACAGCCCTTCGCGACCGGGCGGCGTGTACCCCCGGTCGATCTCGGGGGGCGTGATGTAGGCGGCCTTCTCGTCGGCGGGCAGCGCGAACAGTCGGTCGCTCACGTCGTAGAGGCGATCGATCAGCGCGGGGTCGACGCCGTGGCCGTCGATCTTCAGGAAGCCCACCGTGCGGCAGGCCTCGTCGACGGCGCGGGCGATCTCGGTGTCTCGCTCGGGCGACTCGCCCCAGCCGGAGATGTCGATGGTGGGGACGTGCATGTCAACCTCCGCGGTTCGAGGTGTGGGTCGGGTTCGGATCGGGGCTCGGGTGAGGCGAGGCGTCGACGACGGTCCGCACGAGACCGAACTCGACGACGTCGGGGACGTGGTGTTCGAGGCTGTCGAACAGGCGCTGGCCGCGGTCGCTGACACCGAGCGTGCGCAGGGTCATGCACGGCGCTCCCACCTCGACGTCGAGCAGGCTCGCGACCCGCTCGGTCGCGCCGGCAGCGGAGGGTTGGGTGACCTCCCAGTTGACCGTGTCGCCGCACAGCACCTCGACCAGCCGGAAGACGCTCATGGTGAGGTCGACGTCGGCGACGCTGAGATCGGGGTCGACGGGGATCCGATCGACCGCGGTCATGGCCGGGGTGTCGTCGGCGAACCACACCTTGCGGGTGTTGAGGAGCGGCGAGCCGACCTCGACGTCGAGGCGTGCGGCCAGCTCGGTGGGTGCCGGAGCGATGTCGGCCGACACGAGGCGGACCCGAGCTTCGTAGCCCGCGGAGGCCAACGTGGCCAGGTAGTCGGTTTGTAGGTCAAATCGGCTGCCTGCAGGCGGGAGGTCGACGTTCGGCTGGATCCCGACCCGGGGCTTGCGGGTGATCGCGCCCTCGTGTTCGAGGCGTGCGAGCGCCTCGCGCAGCTTCGACCGACTTACGCCGAACTGTGATGCGAGCTCCGGTTCGCTCGGAATTCTCAGGTTCTCGGAGACCGCCCGGTCACACAACGATCGGAGATCGGCGACGAGCGTGCGTTCGGCGACTCCGGCGGACGAGGACGGCATGGCGCGGACAGTAGCCCAGAACCGATGGTCTGATTCGTCGGACAAATACTCGTAACACGCGCGACCAACTGCCTTCACAACGCCGATACGGGCCCGACACGGGGCCTTCCTACTGTCGCCCGTGCATCGACGATGCAGCGCCCGAGGCGTTCGACGGAGTTCCGGGGGAGAAACGGACACATGAAGATCTCACGACGCAATTTCCTGGGTCGAGGCGCCGCCGGCGCGGCCGCGCTCGGCGTCGGCGTGCCGCTGCTGGCCGCCTGCGGAAGCGACAGCGACGACGACGCCGAGAGCAGCGACACCGCCAGCGCGAGCGATGCGTCGAGCGACACGGCGGCCGCCGAGGAGGCTCCCACCGAGGAGGCGGCCTCCGCCGACTTCGGCACCTTGTCGCTCCAGTTCAGCTGGCTCAACAGCATGTCGTTCGGACCCGAGTACCAGTGGGACGCGAACGGCCACGCGCTCGCCAACGGCTTCTCGGGCACCGAACTCATCGTCGGCGGACCGAGCGTGCCGGTCGTGCCGGTGCTCCTCTCCGGCCAGGCGCGGTTCGGTCGCGCCGAGGTCGACGGACTCGCGGCGGCCATCCAGGAGGGCGCCGGCGTCAAGGTCGTGGCGGTCGGCTACCAGAAGAGCCCGTACACCGTCATGTCCCGGACCGAGAGCGCCCTGTCAGCTCCCGGCGACCTGATGGGCAAGAAGATCGCGGTCGACGACAACAACGTCACACTGCTCACCAACCTGCTGGTCGCGAACGGCCTCGCTGCCAACGACGTCGAGATGATCCCCGCGAACTACGACATCTCGTTGCTGTCATCCGATCAGGTCGACGGGTACCTCGCGTACATCCCCGACGAGCCGATCTCGCTGCAGCTCGAAGGTCTGGGCATCACCCGCCTCGACGTGGAGGACTTCGGTCTCCCCACGGTCGGCGGCATGTACATCACGACCGACGAGCTGATCGCGAACGAGCGCGACATGGTCGCCGCCGCCATCCGGACGTTCCTCCTCGGGACGCAGGACTTCGTCTCGAAGAAGACCGAGGCGATCGATCTCACGGTCGCAGCGATGGGCGCCGACGCTCCGGGCGCCGACTACAACGACCTGTCCTACGACAGCTACCGAGAGCTGATCGTGGCCGGGGAGGCCGAGTCCCTCGGACTGCTCAACATCAGTACGGCTCGTCAGGACGAGGTCATGGCGACGCTCGCACTCAGCGAGGTCGAGATGGTGCCGAGCGAGATGTTCGACCTGTCGATCCTCGAAGAGGTGCTCGCCGAGGATCCGTCGCTCGGGGAGTTCACGGCCTGATGAGCGACGTCGTCGAGAGCGACCACGCGGCGCCGGTCGCGGCACAGGACGGCGGAACGACTCCGTCGTCCGGCATCGACGGGGCCACGCCGTCGTCCGGCGTCGGGGTCGGTCTCGACGGCATCGGGATGGTGTTCCCCGACGGAACCGTCGCGCTCGACGGGTTCGACCTCGCCATCGAACCCGGGCAGTTCGTGGCGCTCCTCGGACCCAGCGGCTGCGGCAAGTCCACCCTGCTGCGCATGCTCGCCGGGTTGGAGACGCCGACGTCGGGCACGGTGCAGGTCGACGGTGGCACGGCGTCCGACTTCGCCGGGCAGGGCCGTCTCGGGATCGCCTTCCAGCAGCCGGCGCTGCTCCCGTGGCGCACGGTGGTGGCGAACGTCCGCCTGCCGATCGACGCGCTCGGCCGGCGGGGGCGCGATCGCAAGAAGCTCGACGAGCGGATCCGCGAGCTGCTCGTCGTCGTCGGCCTCGAAGGGTTCGAGTCGTCGCGACCCGGTCAGCTCTCGGGCGGGATGCAACAGCGCGTCGCCATCGCTCGCGCCCTGGTCAGCGATCCCGGTCTCCTCCTGCTCGACGAGCCGTTCGGCGCACTCGACGAGATCCTGCGGAGTCGCCTGAACAGCGAACTCGAGCGGATCTGGGCGCACACCCGTCCGACGACGATCCTCGTCACGCACTCGGTGCACGAGGCGACGGTGCTCGCCGACGTCATCGTCGTGCTGTCGGCGCGCCCGGGTCGGATCGTCGATCGGGTCGAGGTCGATCTTCCGCGACCGCGTACCACTGCGCTCATCGAGTCCGACGCCGGGCAGGCGTTGATGCACCGGCTCCGCGTCGGACTCGCGGCGGGTGGAGCGTGAGGACGTTCGCCCGCATCGCCTTCACCGTCCTCGGCGCGCTCGTCTCGTGGCAGCTGCTCGCGATGCTCGTCGGCAGCACGGTGTATCCGACGCCCACCGACATCGTCACCTCGGTGGAGCTCGACACGGTCCTCGAACCGGTCGGACAGACGATCCGGCTGGCGATCGTGGGATTCGTGCTCGGCGTCACCGCGTCGATCGCCATCGGCGTGCTCTGCGTGCTGGTGCCGCGGTTCGAACCGATCGGGCTGCAGCTCGCGCTGCTCACCTACACGGTGCCCGTCCTGGCGCTGGGGTCGATCCTGGCCACCATCTGGTCGGCACCGGCGACTCGCATCAC
>JBCCTP010000384.1:0-4908 GCA_039198505.1 Actinomycetota bacterium
ACCTGGCCGGCGAAGAGGACGAGGCCGGTCGGGCGGTGGCGGATGAGGTAGAGGTACGGCTGATCGGCGGCGACGACGAGCTCCGGTTCGGGCGGGCCGGACACGGCAAAGTCGATCGCCGTTGCGGCCGCAGCGACCGTGCCGACCTCGTCGACCGCGATGTCGGCTCCGTGCACGGCACCTCCGAGGAACGCTGCGGGCGAGATCGCTGGGTACGAGCCGGGCATCGCGCCGATCTCGCTCAGCCACGGAGCGAGATCGATCGCCGTCGTGGTCTCCCACTTCGGGAGCCGCAGCTCGTACGGCCCGGTCGTGAAGCCGGCGTCGACTCGGTCGAGGAGATCCTCATCGAGCCGGTCGCGCACCTCCTCGAACCTCCCTTCGTCGGGGACGATCACGAGCATCGAGAAGTCGTCGCCGACGTACGGGATCTCGGCACCGACGAACCCGTCGCCGTCGCCACGCCGGTCGCCGAGCTCGAGCTCCACCATGAACTCGACGTCGGTCGTCGAGCCGTCGAGGCGGGTAAACGACGCGATCTGTTCTCCGTACTTGCCGAACGGTCGAGCCCAGTCGGCCTCGAAGTACAGCGTGTCGGTGAGCACCAGCACGGTCTGCAGGCTGAGAAAGCCGTCGGGGAGCAGCTCCGGGATCAGGCCCTCTGTCCGATCGGACACCCATTCGTTGATCTCGTCGCGGCTGCCGCCAGTGTCCCCGGCGAAGTCGAGCGGTCGGACGTCGGCGCCGTGCTGAGCGGCGAGCAGGTCGATCCACCCCTGGTCCGGCTCCAGCCCGATGCGGGGCCAGATGCGATCGGCGATCGTCACGGTCACCTGGTCGTTCTGGTCGGCGGCGATCTCCCGGTCGATCGCGTTCCACGCCTCGTGGGCGCCGTCGGGAAGGCCGAAGGTGTCGACGATGGCCGCTCGCGTCGGCTCGTCCGCGGCCGCGGACGCCATCAGCAACGCATGGCCGATGCTCGACGGACTGAACACCACGTTCTCGTCGACGGGCTGGAGTCGGAGGAGGCCGAACCCCGCATCGTTCAGCCCGGCTGCGAGTGCGTCGGTCGGTGCGTCGTCTGCGACGGGTGCCCGTTCGATCCCGGGCGTCGCGGCAAACGGCTCGACCGCCGGAGCCGGCGGAGGTTCGTCGCCACCGGTCTCGCCCGTCATCGGGGGCTCGGCGGGCGCCGACCCCGACTCGACCGGAACGGGGAGGTCGGACGTCCCGGATCCGTCGGAGCCGCACGCCGCGGCGATGAGTGCAGTGGCGGTGAGCCCGGCGGCGATCTGGGCGAGGCGAGACGCGTTCACCACGGTTCGACGCTCGCGCGTCGTCGCCGGTTCCCGGCGTCCGCGATGTCGACATGGTGCATCCTCGGTGTATGGCGCGCACCAACATCGACATCGACGACGAAGCGTGTCGCGTCGTGATGGAGCGGTTCGATCTCGCAACGAAGCGTCAGGCGGTGAACTTCGCTCTGCGTGCGGTCGCCGGCGAGGCGCTCGACCTCGACGACGCCCGGGCGCTGCGCGGTTCCGGGTGGGAGGGAGACCTCGACGAGATGCGCAGCACACGCGTGCCGTGATCCTCGTCGACACCTCGGCGTGGATCGAGTTCCTGCGTGGCAACGCCTCGGCCACCGCCGACGAGGTCGATCGACTGCTCGCCCACGAGATCGCCGTCTGTGACGCAGTCTCGATGGAGGTGCTCGCAGGTGCTCGCGACGACGCCCACCTCCGTTCGCTGCGTGGACTGCTGGCGCGTGCGACCCGTCTGCCGACGTTCGCCTCCGACTACGACGATGCGGCGGCGCTGTACCGGCGATGCCGACGTTCGGGTGTCACCGTTCGTCGCATGATCGACTGCCTCATCGGTGCGGTGGCCATCCGCGCCGGCGTCCCGGTCCTCCACGCCGACGTCGACTTCGACCACCTCGCCACCGTCACCGACCTGCAGATCCACCCCTCTCGCTGAGGCGCGTCCGCGAACTCGTGCACGCATGACACAGCAGTTGTGTCACACGTACACGAGAACGCCGAGCGAGGCGCCCGGAGACCCTTCCGGAACCGACTGATCTGCTGCTACCATCGGCGCTCGCAATTTGGTTTGACGGCCAAGGCGTGGGGCTCTGCCTCACGCCTTGTTTGTTGAATGGAGACAGGGACCGGGGAGGTGACCGACACGTGAACGAGACGGGGACGACCACGACCGAGATCGACCGCGTGCGCGCACTCGCCGCTCCCATCGCGTCCGACCTCCAGCTCGACCTCTACGACGTCGAGCGTCGGGGCGGCACCATCCGGATCACTCTCGACACCCCGCCCGGATCCGAGGGTGGAGTCACGCTCGACACGCTGTCGCTCGCGACGCGGATGATCTCCCAGGAGATCGACGTCGCCGATCCGGTGCACGGGAAGTTCACGCTCGAGGTCACGAGCCCAGGTCTCGAGCGCCCGCTGCGCACGCCGGCTCACTTCCAGCGCGAGATCGGCAAGGACATCACGGTGAAGCTGGTGGGCCGAGCCGTCGCCGAGGGCGAGCAACGACGCATCGACGGTCGACTCAGCGGCGCCACCGACCACGACTTCACGATCCTCCTCGACGACGGGACCGAACGCACCGTCGCCGTCGCCGATGTCGACAAGGCGCGCACGGTGTTCGAGTGGGGCCCGAAGCCCAAGCCGGGCAAGGGCCCCGGCAAGAACAAGAAGAGCGGTGCGGGCAACGGCGAGAAGAAGAACGGCACGAAGCAGAACGGCGAGAAGGAGACAGCGAGTTCATGACCGACATCGACATGCGTGAGGCGATCGGAGCCCTGGCGGCAGCCAAGGGACTCGACGAGGACACCCTCTTGCACGTGCTCGTCGAGGCGCTCGCAGCGGCCTACAAGCGCCGCCCCGACGCCGCCGACGAGGTGGTCGTCAGCGTCGATCCCGACACGCTCGACTTCACGTTCACGGCCTACGACGTCGACGACGACGGCAACTGGGTCAACGAGCGCGATGACACCCCGTCGCGCGACGAACTCGGTCGCATCGCGGCGCAGACGTTCCGTCAGGTCATGTCTCAGGGCATCCGCCAGGTCGAGTCCGACCGCAAGTTCGAGGAGTACGCCAACCGCGAGGGTGACCTCGTCACCGGCATCATCCAGCGCACCGACGCCCGCTACACGCTGCTCGACCTCGGTCGGGCCGAGGCCCTGCTGCCGCAGGCCGAGCAGGTGCCGTACGAGCGGCCGCCGCAGGGTGAGCGCCAGAAGGCGTACATCGTCGAGGTCCGTCGCACGCCGAAGGGCCCGCAGATCGTCGTGTCGCGCACCCATCCGGGTCTCATCAAGCGTCTGTTCGAGCTCGAGGTGCCCGAGATCGCCGACGGCATCGTCGAGATCAAGGCGTGCGCCCGTGAACCGGGCCACCGTACGAAGATCGCCGTCTGGTCGAACGACCACAACGTCGACCCGGTCGGTGCGTGCGTCGGTGCGCGAGGCGGCCGCGTCCGCATGGTCGTCAACGAGATGCGCGGCGAGAAGATCGACATCGTGCCGTTCTCCGAGGACCTGCCCGACTTCGTGGCCAAGGCTCTCTCGCCGGCCAAGGTCACCCAGGTCAACCTCTCCGACGACCTCACCCAGGCCGACGTGATCGTTCCCGACCACCAGCTCAGCCTGGCGATCGGTCGCGAGGGCCAGAACGCGCGCCTCGCCGCTCGCCTCACCGGCGTGCGGGTCGACATCCGGTCCGAGACCCAGCTCGCCGAGGGCGTGCCCGCTGGCGGTCGCGACGCCGAAGAGGTCGACTACGCCGACGGGCAGTGGGTCGCCAATGCCGAGACCGGCGAGATGGAGTGGCACGCCGCCGACGGCACGGTCATCTCCGAGAGCGCGTGGCAGGACCAGCAGGCCGCCGAGGCCGCCGCCCAGCGCGCTGCGGCTGCGGAGGCCGAGACCGACGCAGAAGCGGCTGCGGAGGCACCCGCGGACGACGCTGGCACCCCCGCCGCCGCCGACGAGGCTCCGGCTGAGGACGCAGCAGAGGCTCCGGCTGACGCGTCCGCCGACGCGGGCACGAGTGACGAGGCGGGCTCCGACGATTGATGCACGCTCGCCGATCCGCACCTGCATCGGATGCCGCACCCGGCGCCCGACGGCTGACCTGGTCCGCGTCACGCGATCAGGTGCTGGTGCGCGCCCGCCGGTCCGTGTCGACGGTCCGAGCCTCGGTCGAGGTGCGTGGCTCTGCCGGGGCACCGCTGTGCAGTGCTGCGAGGCGGCCATCCACGGGCGGCGGTTCGATCGTGCCTGGCGACGCCGGGTCGATGAGCGAGATCACGATGAACTCAGGGGAGAGGTCCGGCGTTTCGTCGCACTGACGAGCGAGACGACGAACGACGAACGTCCGGACGAGGGAACGACGACAGGGAAAGGTTGAATCGAAGAGTGCCTGCGAAGAAGATCAGGATCCACGAGCTGGCCAAGGAGCTCGGGATGACCAACGCCGAACTGCTCGACCTCGCGTCGACGGCCGGCGTCGCAGCGAAGGGACCGTCGTCGTCGCTCCAGGAGGCCTACGCCGACATGCTTCGGCGCAAGGCCGAGCGTGAGGGGCTGACCCGCGACGAGCAGCCCGAGGAGCCGAAGCCGAAGAAGGCCGCGGCCAAGAAGAAGAGCACCGCCAAGAAGGCGGCGGCCAAGAAGACCGCCGCCAAGAAGACGGCGAGCAAGAAGGCCGCGGCCAAGAAGACCGTCAGCACCAAGGTCGCGGCCGAGACGGCCGAGTTGCCCGCCGACGCCGAGCCGACCGCGGCACCCGCCGAGACGCCCGTCGACACCGGTGCGCCGGACGCACCGGCAGCGGTCGCGGACGAGTCGACGGCGCCCACCCCCGCGGCGGCCGAGGCACCCGC
>JBCCTP010000385.1:0-4887 GCA_039198505.1 Actinomycetota bacterium
GTCCGGGAACGCTCGCTCGGTCGGGAGGTCGGCGTCGACGTCGACCTCGGTGGCCGGTTCGGTCTCCGAGGGGGTGGGGACGGCGTCGGCGTCGTCGATCTCGGTGTCGTCCGTCGTGGTCACCCCGGTCGACTCGTCGACGTCGTCCTGCGAGATTGCGTCGGGTCCGTCGCTCGCGCACCCGGCGAACGCGACCACGGCGATGAGCGCCGCGATCGACGCCGGGCGCTGGCGGCGTCGTCGTCGTGCGGGCCGGGTCATCGGCGAGACCGTATTGCGGGCGCCCAACGCCGTGGTGGCGCTCGCCTCGGCAGGTGCCGGGACTGGCCTACCGTGACGATCGTGCCCGCCTTCGATCTCGTGACCGTCGACGCCCCCGAACCCGATCGCGTGGCCGACTTCTGGCGGACCGTCCTCGGCCTGGTCGAGGTCGAACGCGAGGACGGAGACCGCTGGATCGTGCTCGCCGAGAGCGACGGAACTCGACGGATCGGGATCCAGCGCGGCGATGTCCGACCGGGGGGCGTCCACCTCGACCTCGCGTGCTCACCCGACGACTTCGACGACGAACTCGCGGCACTCGTCGCCGCCGGGGCGCGCGTCGAGGCTCGTCGCGAGGAGCCGTACGGGCTGATCGCCAACTTGGTCGACCCGGCCGGCTACGTGTTCGACCTGTGCGGGTACCGCTGACGGCGGCGACCCGCCGACGCCGTCGCCGACGCCGGCTCGGGCGGGCGAACGACCCGCCGAACGACCCGCCGAGCCGATTCGGCGACGGGGCTAGGGTCCGGCGGTGCCGTCGCCGACCCCGACCCGTCAGATCCTCCGAGGCGCGCGCTCGATCGTCGGTGAACCGATCACGGTCGTCATCGGCGCAGACGGCCTGATCGAGTCCTTCGGCCCGTCGGGACCGGACGACGACTCGCCGGACGATGATTCGCCGGATGACGGCTCGACGGTCACGATCGATCTGTCGGGACACGTGCTCGCTCCGGCTCCGGTGGAGCCGCACGCACACCTCGACAAGGCCTTCCTCTCCGAGGTGATCGAGAACCCGACCGGCGACCTCATCGGCGCCGTCATGGCGATGCGGGCGAACCGCCACCTGCTCGGCGTCGACGAGACGGCCGAGCGCGCCGAGCGCGCCGCTCGGTGGATGGCCGCGAACGGCTACGTGGCGGTCCGCACGCACGTCGATCTCACGGTCGAGCACGGGCTCACGTCGGTCGAGGCGCTCCAGCGGGTCAAGCAGTCGGTCGCCGACGTGATCGACGTCGAGATCGTCGCGCTGTCGGGCTGGCCGATCGTGGGAGCGGCTGGTGCCGACCAGCGGGCGTTGACGCGAGATGCGATCGGCCTCGGCATCGACGTGTTCGGCGGCTGTCCTCACCTGGAGCACTCGCACGGCGACGGTGACGTCGTGTCGGCGACCGACGTGATGCTCGAGATGGCGGCCGAGGCAGGACTCCCGGTCGACCTCCACACCGACGAGACACTCGATCCGACGGTCGCCGGTCTCGACCATCTCGCTCGCCAGGTGCTCGACGGCTTCCCCCATCCGGTCACCGCGAGCCACTGCGTGAGCCTCGGCGTGCAGGATGCGACCACCCGCGCCGCCACGATCGACCGGGTCGCCGAGGCCGGTGTCTCGGTCGTGACGTTGCCGCACACCAACCTGTTCCTCCAGGGACGGGGCAGCGACCCGATGCCACGCGGTCTCACGGCGGTCGACGAGCTGCAGCGAGCCGGCGTGCGGGTCGCGGCCGGAGCCGACAACCTGCAGGACCCGTTCAACCCGGTCGGCCGAGCGTGCCCGTTCGAGACCGCCGGGCTGATGATCATGACGGCACATCGTCTGCCCGCGGACGCCTGGGAGATGGTGTCGACGCTCAGCGCCCGGGTGCTCGGACGGAACGGTGCGATCGAGGCGGGCGCGGTCGCCGACCTCCTCGCCGTCGAGGCCGGATCGATCCGCGAGGCGATCGCCCGCGGAGACGCGCCGCGGCGTCGGTGGCGAGGTGGCCAGGAGACCACGGACGGTGCTGCCATCGACACGTGACGTCTGAAACGCGATGTTCACAGGACTCGCTCCTTCCGAAACGACCAGCGAACTAGTGTCAACTCAGCGATGACCCTCACCGACCAGCAGACGGTCGACTCCACGTCGGCCCTGCCCCGGCTCGTGTTCGAGCATCTGTCGATGGTGTTCCCCGATGGAACCCACGCTCTCGACGACATCTCGTTCGACGTGTCCCCGGGCGAGTTCACCACCGTCGTCGGCCCCTCGGGGTGCGGCAAGTCGACCCTGCTCCGGATCGCGTCCGGCCTCGAGACCGGGTACAGCGGCGGGTGCGAGGTCGATCGAGACTCGATCGGCTACGTGTTCCAGGACGCCACCCTGCTCCCGTGGCGCACGGTGCAGCGCAACGTCGAGCTGAATGCGGAATTGCACGGTGTTCCGAAGGCCGAGCGTCTCTCCCGAGCCCAGGAGGCGATCGAACTCGTCAACCTGGTTGGCCACGAGTCGAAGTACCCCAAGCAGCTGTCCGGCGGCATGAAGATGCGCTGCTCACTGGCGCGATCGCTGGTGCTCAACCCGTCGGTGTTCCTCTTCGACGAACCGTTCGGTGCGCTCGACGAGATCACCCGCGAACGACTCAACGACGAGCTTCTCCGCCTGCACGCGCACGAGCGGTTCGCGGCGCTGTTCATCACACACTCCATCGCCGAGGCGGTGTTCCTCAGCACGCGCGTGCTGGTCATGTCGGCTCGACCGGGTCGCATCATCGGCGACTACGCGGTGCCGTTCGGCGCCGAACGTCCTCACGATCTGCGTTTCGAACCCGAGTTCGCCGACCTGTGCGGTCGGATCAACGACGACCTCAAGGATGCTCACGAATGACCACGCTCGAGAATCCAGCAGAGCAGGAGTCCGGGATCACGGCGTCGGAACCGTTCGTCGCCGCCGCTGCGGTCGACGTCGAAGACGCCGTCGCGATCGCAGCACCCGAGACCCCGAAGACCCGTGGTGACGGCCTCATCGGGCGATTCCTGCCGCCGGCCATCATGTTCGCGCTCTTCGTCGGGATCTGGTACCTGTACTCCACGCTGGCGTTCGAGCAGGCCTTCCAGCGCCGCAACGCTCTCCCGTATCCGCACGAGGTCGTGCAGGACGGCTTCCTGCCGCTGTGGGACACCCGGCAGGGCATCCGCGAGATCCTCGGCTACATGTGGCCCACGGTGAAGGTCACGCTGCTCGGCCTCGCCATCTCGATCATCGTCGGTGTGCTGATCGCCGTCCTCATGAACATGTCGAAGTACATGGAGCGGGCGATCTTCCCCTACGCCGTCGTGGCGCAGACCGTGCCGATCCTGGCGATCACCCCACTGCTCACGCAGGTGTTCGGCGACCGTCTCGGCGTCCGCCTGGCCGTCGTCTTCCTCATCGCCGTCTTCCCGATCATCACCAACACGCTCTTCGGGCTGCAGTCGACCGATCGATTGCACCACGACCTGTTCACACTCAACGGCGTGAGTCGGTGGACCCGTCTGTGGAAGCTCGAGTTGCCCTCGTCGATCCCGGCGCTCATGACCGGGATCCGCATCGCCACCGGTCTCGCTGTGATCGGTGCGATCGTGGCCGACTTCTTCTTCAATCAGGGCGACAAGGGGATCGGTTACTTCATCCGAGTTCGTCAGCAGGCGGCCGCCGACCGGCCGGACATGCTGGCGGGGACCATCACCGCATCGTTGTTCGGTGTGGCGATGTTCCTCATCGCGGGCGCCATCACGCACCGTGCCATTCGTGACTGGCACGACTCGGCCGGCGCTCGCATCTGACCCACCCACACCTGTCCACCACGACACCTGTTCACCAGGGGGAGACACATGAAGCGATCCAAGTTCATCGCGTTTGCGGCCGCCTCGGCGGTCGTGGTCGCAGCCTGCGGTTCCGACGACGATTCCGACGCTGACGCCTCGGCGTCCGAGGCGTCCGAGGAGGAGGCCTCGGCCTCCGAGCCCGAGGAAGAGGCCTCCGATTCCGCGTCGGCGTCGGAACCCGCCGACGACGAGGCGATGGAGGACGAGGAGCCCGCCGAAGCGGTGTGCCCGTCGAACCTCGTGATCCAGACCGACTGGCTGCCCGAGCTCGAGCACGGTGGCACGTACCAGCTCATCGGTCCCGACGGCACCGCCAGCCAGGACACCGTGTCGTACTCCGGTGCGGTCCAGCCGCAGTACGCCGTGGGCGGTCTCGAGACGATCGAGATCCGCACCGTCAACTTCGACAAGACCAACGCCTCGGTGCTCGCCGACGGTGACGCCGACATGGCGTACATCACGTCGAGCGACATCATCAAGGACTCGGGTGCGATCCCGCTCGTCGGCATCGCGAAGACGCTCGACAAGGACCCGCAGATGGTCATGTGGGACCCGACGCTGCACGACATTCAGGAGCCGACGGACATCGCGGCGACCGGCGCCGAGGTGCTGCACTTCCCGGGCAGCGCCTACATCGACTACATGATCGCCGAAGGCATCATGACCGCCGAGCAGAGCAACGCGAACTACGACGGCTCCGACGCCAAGTGGGTCGCCGACGGGGGCAACTTCATCCAGCAGGGCTTCGCCACCAACGAGATCTACAAGTACGAGAACGACATCGCCTGGACCGCCGATGGCCCGGCCGACGTCAGCTTCTTCACCGTGGGCGAGCTCGGCTTCGACAACTACCCGGCCGTCATCACCATGCTGCAGAGCCGGGCCGACGAGCTCGACGCGTGTCTCCAGCTGCTCGTTCCCGTGATGTCGCAGGCGTGGATCGACTTCCTGGCCGATCCGCAGCCGGTCACCGACCGCCTCATCACGATCAACGAGGAGTACGAC
>JBCCTP010000386.1:0-4886 GCA_039198505.1 Actinomycetota bacterium
CCCTCGGGTCGGTCGATGTCGACGTCGTGTCGTACGACGTCCGGTTGACGTACGACCCGAGGGTCTCGAACAGCGTGTCGCCGACGGCAGTGTCGGGATCGCGCGGCTCGCCCGACGTCGTCGTCGCCACGTCGTCGGTCTCGACGGGTACGTCAACATCGTCGTCGACCGACGTGGCGGACGGATCGTCGCCCGTTGCGTCCGGCGCGCCCGTGGTCGAGTCGGGAACGGCGACCTCGGTCGGGCGAGGGACCGACCCCGGACCGGCCACGTCGGCGCTCTCGGTCGTGACGGCGGGTGATGCACACGCCACCAGCGCCAGAGCGCCGGTCCACGCCGCCGCAGCGACCCTCCTCCGCATGGCGGCGACAGTACCGACGGGAGCTGCGACGCCCTCGTCGCGCCGGGGTGCCGACGAGTGGCACCCGCCACCGAGCGGAACACCGACGACCGGGGCCGACCGTCGTCGACCGGCGCAACCGGCGAGATCGACGGTCAGCGATGGGTCGCGGGATCGGTGATGGTGGCCCGATAGCGGACGGTGTGCACGCCGTCGCCCGACAGGATCGCTCCCCGAGCGAGCATGCGGCCCTGCTCCCAGTTCGAGAGCCCGAGCTCGGGCGTCGACAGGGCGTACTGTCCGTCGACCCATCGGGTGAACCCGTCGCCGACGAACGGTGCGTCGATGGCGGCATAGAAGCGGTCGTGTTCGACCGGGTCGGAGCTCACGAGCGACGCGACGAATCTGGGCGAGTAGGTGTTGCAGAGCGCCACGGCGTGATCGGTGTCGTCGACGACGACGAGGGTGATCTCCGGCGAGTTCTCCCACTCCCACTCGGTGGCCAATCCGTCGATGGGAATCGTGCTCGCCGCCGGCTCGTCGTGCGTGCCGTCGGCGCGGTCGATGCCCACGGTGGACGTGAATCGATCGGTGGGGACCACCTCGTCGGACCCTTCGACGACGTGGAGCCGAGCGTTGGTCGACCGACGCGCTGCAGCGCGATCGAGCGCGTCGAGCGACCGCGGAACCAGCTCCGCCGCTCGATCGCGCGGGACGGCGAGCACGTTGAGCGTGTTGCACACCTTGCGATCGAGCGAGTGTTCGACGGCCAGCGCCAAGTGGTCGCCGTCGGCGTGCTCACCGGCGACCAGCCACGCACCGCCGGTGCCGTGCAGACTCACCGGCACGCCGGCCTGAGCCGCCACGGCGCCGAGTTGCGCGACCGCCGGGCCCGAGCCGCGGGCGACGGCCAACGCCAAGCGCCGGTCGGAGAAGAGTGCGTGTCCGGCGCTGCGGCTCGGCGAGTCGAGGAGTTGGACGGTGCCCTCCGGCAGTCCGGCTGCGTGGATCGCCGGGTCGAGTGCGTGCTCGACGATCGCCCGGGCGGTCCCCAGTGCGTCGGACCCGATCCGGAACACGACGGCGTTCCCGGTCCGAACGACACCGCACGCGTCGGCGAACACGTTCGGGCGACCCTCGAACACGAACGCCACCACGCCGAGCGGCGCACGGCGCGCCTCGACGTTCCAGCCGTCGTGCTCCACCCGCCGGGCGACCGCGTCCCTGGCCAGGTGCTGGTCGCGCCAGCCGCGCAGACCGTCGATCATCCCCGACCGCATCGCGTCACCCAGCAGCAGCCGCGTGGTCGAACGACCTCGGGCACGAGCCGACTCGACGTCGATCTCGTTGGCCGCTGCGATGTGGGCGAACGACTCGTCGTCCTCGAGGTGGTGGGCGAACCCCTCGAAGAACGCCGTGATCTGGTCGTCGCTGACGTGGCTCAGATCGCCGAAGGCGTGGGTGGCGACCGTGACGGTCGACTCGACGAGCGCGTGCTCGACCGACGGCACGTGCAGCAGATCGCCCGTGCGCTGGAGCACGATCAGGTGGTCGCCGGGCTGGAAGCGTTCGGCGAGTTCCGCGGACACGGCAGCGACGCGATCGCCGCCGTACGGGACGAGCTGGCCCGGCTCGAGGTGCAGGAGATGACCCGACGACGACATGACGTCAGCGTAGGAGCGGCCCGCTGCCACACTGGGCGTCATGAGCGAGCCGGACCCGATCTCCCCCACTCCGACCGACGGCCCCGACGACGACGACCGGATCTACTTCCGCCAGTTCCTCTCGGGCCGCGACTTCGCGGCCGGCGATCAGCTCGCGCAGCAGATGGTCAACTTCGTGTACGCGATCGGCGACCGGGCCACCGGCGAGTGCGTGCTGGTCGATCCGGCGTACGGCGTCGGTGAGCTGGTCGATTTGGTCGAGGCCGACGGCATGTCGCTGAGCGGCGTGCTCGCCACGCACTACCACCCCGACCACGTCGGCGGCTCGATGATGGGCTTCGACATCGAAGGCGTCGCCGCGCTGCTCGAGCGCACCGACGTGCCGATCCACGTCCAGGCCGACGAGTCGGAGTGGGTGCGCAAGACCACGGGAATCAGTGCGACCCACCTCGTCGAGCACGCCTCCGGCGACGTCGTGTCGGTCGGGGCGGTCGACATCTCGCTCATCCACACTCCGGGACACACACCGGGGAGTCAGTGCTTCATGGTCGACGGGCGTCTCGTGGCCGGCGACACGCTCTTCCTCGAGGGCTGCGGTCGCACCGACCTTCCAGGTTCCGACCCCTCGAAGATGGTCGAGAGTCTGCGCCGGCTCGCCGAGGTCCCCGGCGACACGATCCTGTTCCCGGGTCACCGCTACTCGTTCGCCAGCTCCGCGACGATGGACACGGTGAAGGAGATCAACTTCGTGTTCGACCAGCTCTGACGTCAGCAGTCGTCGCGGGCGGGGATCACGATCGATGTGCCGGCGATGAAGCTGGTGTACGCCCCGTTGCCGGCGTTGGCCGCGTTGAGCGCGTCGAGCGTGACGTCGAACTTCTCGGCCACGGTGATCGGGATGTCGCCCGACTCGATGGTGTAGCTGCCCGGGCCGCAGTTGTCGCCCGCCTCGGGAATGGTGTCGCCGGCCGGTTCGTCGTCATCCTCGTCGGTCGCGTCCTGGCCGCCGGTCACCGTGATGGTGCCGTCGGCGACACCGCCGCCCGTCTCCTCGGGGATGTCGGCGCCCGGCGGGATGAGGATCACCGTTCCCGGGAACGGGAACGTGTCGCACGAGGTGCTCGAACAGTCGGGGATCTCGTTGTACGACGCGATCTCCTCGAGCGAGACGCCGAACCGGTCGGCGATCCCGAGGGGGAAGTCGCCGAACTGGATCTCGTACTCCTGGGCAACAGGTGACGTTCCGTCGGCCGGGAGGGTGTCGGGCACCGTGGTGGTCGTGGCCGGTGGGATCGTGGCGAACGCCGTGGAGTTCAGCGACAGTGTCGTGGCGGTGGGTGACCCTGCGTCGTCATCGCTCCCGCCGCACGCGCCCAGGACGATCGCCCCGGCCAGCACCGGTGCGATCACCGACGCCGCACGACGGCGCGACGCAGACCGCTCGAGAACACCCGTTCCGCTCATCGCGAACGAGCCTAGGGCGCGCCCGTGAGCGCCGAGCGTCACCGCCCGCCCCACGACGGACGGTGGATGTCACATGAGGGGACGTGCGGTGGGAGGGATCGGAGCCGGTAGGCGCGTGGCGCCCATCAGGTACTCGTCGACTCCCGCTGCGGCGGCCCGCCCCTCGGCGATCGCCCACACGATGAGGCTCTGACCGCGGCCCATGTCGCCGGCGACGAAGATGCCCGGCTGGTTCGACATGTAGCGATCGTCGCGGGACACGTTGCCCCGCTGGTCGTAGTCGAGTTCGAGCTGATCGAGCCACGAGCCCTTCTCGGGACCCGTGAAGCCGAGCGCGAGGAACACGAAGTCGGCCGGGATCTCCTGATCGGTTCCCTCGACCTTCTGGAACCCTCCGTCCTCGAACACGACCTCGTGCAGACGAAGCGCGCGCACCCGGCCGTTCCCGTCGTCGAGGAACTCCTCGGTGTTGACCGAGTACATCCGATCGCCGCCCTCGGCGTGCGCCGACGTGACCTTTTAGACCATCGCGAACTGCGGCCACGGGTTGCGGTTCGCGTCGCGCACCTCGGGTGGCATCGGCATGATCTCGAGCTGCGTCACCGACGCCGCCCCCTGGCGATGCGCGGTGCCGAGGCAGTCGGCGCCCGTGTCGCCGCCGCCGATGATCACCACGTGCTTGCCGTGCACGTCGATCGGGCTGTCGTCGATGTCGCCGAGCTGCACCCGGTTCGCGAAGGGCAGGTACTCCATCGCCTGGTGGATCCCGCCGAGCTCCCGCCCGGGGATCGGGAGATCGCGCCACTGCGTGGCACCGCAGGCCAGCACGAGCGCATCGTGTGACGCCCGGAGCACCTCGATGTCGACGGTCTCGCCGACCGCTGCGTTGGTGCGGAACTCGGTGCCCTCGGCCTCCATCTGGTCGAGGCGCCGATCGATGTGGCGCTTCTCCATCTTGAACTCGGGGATGCCGTACCGCAGGAGCCCACCGATGCGATCGGCACGCTCGAGCACGACCACCTCGTGTCCCGCGCGGGTGAGCTGCTGCGCAGCGGCGAGTCCGGCCGGTCCCGAACCGATGACCGCGACCTTCTTGCCGGTCATCGACGATGGCTTCTGCGGGACGACCCACCCCTCCTCGAAGGCCCGGTCGATGATCTCGACCTCGACCTGCTTGATGGCGACCGGATCCTGGTTGATCCCGAGCACACACGCCGACTCACACGGTGCCGGACACAGCCGACCCGTGAACTCGGGGAAGTTGTTGGTGGCGTGGAGACGCTCGATCGCGTCGTGCCACTGGTCTCGGTACACGAGATCGTTCCAGTCGGGGATGAGGTTCCCGAGCGGACATCCGTTGTTGCAGAACGGGATCCCGCAGTCCATGCAGCGCCCCGCCTGCCGGTTCAGCTCGTCGG
>JBCCTP010000387.1:0-4862 GCA_039198505.1 Actinomycetota bacterium
CGATCGAGAACCCTGGGGGCTACCTCAGGATCTCGGTCGTCGCCCAGCGGCGGTAGAGCGACACGAATGCGTCCTGAACGACCTGCTCGGCGTCGGGGACCGTGTCGACGATCGCAACCGCCAGCCGCACCATCGTCTCGTAGGAGGAGCGATACAGCTCATCGAAATCGCCGACGTCCGTCGGCACGGAGCTCGCGCCCGAACGAGCGTCCGACGGCTGCGGCGGACGATCCGTCGACGCGGTCTCCATCACGAGGTCCACACCCTTCTTGATGCACGACGGGCCCGATCGGTTCCCGATGCGACAGTGTGTGCCTGACCCACACTGTCGCCGGACGCGACACGGCCCCCGGTCCTCGACGAGGACGGGGGCCGCTGCGATCAGACGGTCGGTGTGACCGTGCGGTGGATCAGGGCTCGATGTAGATGCACTCGCCGGGGCACTCCTCGGCGGACTCGACGACGGCGTCGAGCTGGCTCTCGGGGAACTCGGCGAGTCCATCGGCGCCCTGCGGGTTGCCCTTCGCCTCGGCGAAGATCTTGTCGCCTTCCTTGACGTAGGCGAGACCGTCGTCGAGCAGGACGAAGACGTCGGGGGCGATCTCCTCGCAGAGGCCGTCGCCGGTGCAGAGATCCTGGTCGATCCAGACCTTCATGTCAGTGGGGCTCCTTCGTGATGGGCAGATGGTGAGAACGGTCATCCGGCGTCCGCCGGTCTGTGATGAGAGTTTACACGGCGAACACCATGCAAACATGAACTGTCCGACGTGACGGATGTGGCGCCCGCACGATGGCCACGACCTCCCGGGGAACGGGTGTACCGTGCGGTCATGTCGAGCAGTGACGCCATCGAGCCCACCTCCGGCCACGATGACACGGCGGCCCTGGGGCGCGACGACGACCACACCGGTGCCGATCTGGCCGCATCGGCCACGGGCGAGCTGTCCGCCCTCGAGGACGAAATCGTCCACCTCCGGCGGCGTCTCGCCGACGCTCCGCGCCGGCTCCGGTCCCTCGAGGAGCGGCTCCTCGAGACCAAGGGTCAACTGGCCCAGGCGGTGTCGCAGAACGAGAAGCTGTCGTACACACTCCGCGAGGCCCGCGAACACATCGCCACGCTGCGCGACGAGGTCGACAAGCTGAGCCAACCGCCGTCGGCCTACGGCACCGTCGTGGGCAAGAACGACGACGACACGATCGACGTGCTCACGAGTGGCCGGAAGATGCGCGTCACGCTGCATCCCGACATCGACCACGAACTGCTCGACCTCGGCGCGGAGGTCGTCCTCAACGAGAGCCTCAACGTCGTCATGGCTCGCGAGGCCGACGGATCCGGGGAGGTCGTCACGGTCCGCCGTGTGATGGACGACGGCGTGCGCTGTCTCATCGTCGGTCGCGCCGACGAGGAGCGGGTGTGTGAGCTGGCCGACTCCCTCCGCGGCACCCACATCCGCTCGGGCGACCACATGCGCCTCGACACCCGGTCGAATCTGCTGCTCGAGAAGCTGGCTCGACCCGAGGTCGAGGACCTGCTCCTCGAAGAGGTGCCCGACATCAGCTACTCCGACATCGGTGGACTCGACTCCCAGATCGAGCAGATCGCCGATGCCGTCGAGCTGCCGTTCCTCCACCAGGAACTGTTCGCCGAGCACCGCCTTCCGGCGCCGAAGGGGATCCTGCTCTACGGTCCACCCGGATGCGGCAAGACGCTGATCGCGAAGGCCGTGGCCAACAGCCTCGCCCAGAAGGTCGCCGAGAAGGTCGGCGAGGGCAAGGGCCGCAGCTACTTCATCAACATCAAGGGCCCCGAGCTGCTCAACAAGTACGTCGGTGAGACCGAGCGCCAGATCCGCATGGTGTTCCAGCGGGCGCGGGAGAAGAGCGACGAGGGCTGGCCGGTCATCGTGTTCTTCGACGAGATGGACTCGATGTTCCGCACCCGTGGTTCGGGGATCAGCTCCGACATGGAGTCCACGATCGTGCCGCAGCTGCTCGCCGAGATCGACGGCGTCGAAGGCCTCCGCAACGTCATCGTGATCGGTGCGACCAACCGTGAGGACCTGATCGACCCGGCGATCCTGCGGCCGGGCCGTCTCGACGTGAAGATCAAGATCGAGCGCCCCGGAGCCGAGGCGGCGCAGAACATCTTCGCCAACTACCTCACCGACGAGATCCCCATCGCCGAGGGCTACTCGGTGCCCGACATGATCGAGGCGACCGTCGCCGAGATGTACCGAGACGACGAGGCGAACCGGTTCCTCGAGGTCACGTACCAGAACGGTGACAAGGAGGTCCTCTACTACAAGGACTTCGCGTCGGGCGCCATGATCGAGAACATCGTGCGGCGGGCGAAGAAGCTCGCGATCAAGCGGGTCATCGGGGGCGGCCCCCGGGGCGTCATCACTCAGGACCTCATCGACTCCATCAAGCAGGAGTACAAGGAGCACGAGGACCTGCCGAACACCACGAACCCCGACGACTGGGCGAAGATCTCGGGCAAGAAGGGCGAACGCATCGTCTTCATTCGCACCCTGGTCTCCGAGCAGTCCGAGGAGGACGTCACCGGCGGCAAGGCGATCGAACGCGTCCAGACGGGTCAGTACCTCTGACCGCGACGTCCCGGGTCAGACCCGGGAGGTCACGGTCGATCGTCGGAGCGTCGACATCGCCCAGGCTCCGAGGAGCGGGCCGGGCGCCAACGCGAGGAACGCCCACCCCCATCCGTGCGCGTCCCGGATCTCGGGCACGAGGAAGATCGTCAGCACCGACAGGGTGAACCCCGACGCCAATTGCATCGTGAGCGCCGTCCCCACGTAGCGGGGGTCGACGACCTCGGTGACGATTGCGCTGAACTGGGCGCTGTCGGCGACCACCCAGAATCCCCACACGAGCCCGGCCAGCACGACGAGCGGCCACGGCGCCTCGACGAGGAACCCCGTCACGACCGCCAGCGCCGCCGACCACCGCAGCGCACGTCGCGCCGCGACCTCACGTCCGAGCCGGTCGCTGATGCGACCCGCGTGGACGGCGCCCGCCGCACCGATCCCGATCGCGAGGAACGCCGCGAGCGATGCGCGTCGGGGCGAGAAGACGTCTCCGTAGAACGCGGCGATCCACGCCCACATCGCGTACAGCTCCCACATGTGGCCGAAGTAGCCGCCGGTGGCGAGGAGGAATCGTCGATCGCGCAGGATCGCGCCGATCTGACGCGGATCGACGATCGCTGCTGGTGGCGCGTCGGGACCGGGGGTACACGCCCGGTCGGCGATCACGCCACCGGCCAGGGTCAACGCCGACGTGGTGACCAGCGCCGCACGCCAGTCGAGTCCACCGAGGGCGTTCACGAGGTGGGGGAGGGCCGACCCGACGGTCAACGCGCCGATCATCACCCCCAGGGCGAGGCCGCGGCCGGTCCGGAACCACCCGGCCATCGCCTTCAGCGCCGGCGGGTACACGAGCGCGAGGAACCCGCCCGTCACGAAGCGGGCGACCAACGCCGGCCCGGCAGAGTCGAGCAGTGCCACGGCCGCATTCGCTGCGGCCGCGCCCGCAGCTCCGAGGAGGATGAGGCGCTGAGGGCGCAGACGATCGGCGAGGTTCGTCGCAGCCGACGCGACGGCTCCGACCACGAACCCCACCTGGACTGCGATCGTGAGCAGGCTGGAGGTCGCCGTGGAGATCGACCACTGTTCGCGGAGCTGTGGAAGGACCGCCGCCGTGGAGAACCACGTCGACATCGACAGCACGAGTGCGACCGCCAAGATCGACAGCTCGCGCCACTTCTGCTCCTCGTGGCGGCGAGTGCCGATCTCCGTCGTCATCGTGACCTCGAACACATCGTCACGACGGACGATTCCGTGGTGAACGCCCGCGGACCGACTTTTCGACATCGTTCCCCGACCTCGATCATCGCGTTCCGGAGCGGGCCCGGCGAGCGACGGTGGTAGACCGACGTGCGTGAGGCCGATCGAACTCCGCTCCGACAACAGCGCAGGCGTCCCCGACCCGATCCTCGACGCGATCCACTCCGCCAACGCCGGCTCGGCGATGGCCTACGGCGCCGACGAGGTCACCGCTCGCCTCGAGGCGCGGGTTCGCGAGGTCTTCGAGCACCCGACCGCTCGTGTCTTCCCCGTCACCAGCGGCACGGCCGGCAACGCACTCGGCCTCAGTTCGCTCACGCCACCGTGGGGTGCGGTGATGTGCCACGAGACCGCGCACATCCTCAATGCCGAGGCGAACGCCACGTCGATGCTCAGCTCCGGGGCACAGATGATCGGTCTCGCCGGCGATGATCATCAGATCGCCGTCGACTCGCTGCGCGCCGCCCTCGACGGCGCCGGATGGGACGACCCACACCACACGCAGCCCGCAGTGCTGTCGTTCACCCAGCCCACCGACATGGGGACCGTCTACCCGATCGAGGTCATCTCGGAGCTCTGCTCCGTGGCCCGGGCATCGGGGCTGCGTGCTCACCTCGACGGGGCACGCCTCGCGAACGCGATCTCCTCGCTCGGCTGCGCTCCGGCCGACGTCACCTGGCGAGCCGGCATCGACGTGTTCACACTCGGGGCCACGAAGAACGGCGCGATGTCGGCGGAGGCGATCGTGTCGTTCGACGATGCTGCCTCGAACGAGCTCGTCTATCGGACGAAACGGTCGGGTCACGTCACCTCGAAGATGCGGTTCCAGTCCGCACAGATCGAGGCGTACCTCACCGACGGTCTGTGGCTCCGTCTGGCGGCGAACTCGAACGCCATGATGCGTCGCCTCGCGGACGGCCTCGCCGCACTCGACGTCGAGGTCGTCAACCGTGTCGACGCCAACATGGCGTTCCTCCGCCTCCCCGACGAGGTGATCGA
>JBCCTP010000388.1:0-4837 GCA_039198505.1 Actinomycetota bacterium
GCCGGCCAGGCCCCACCGCCACCCGGAGCGCCGGGCACACCCGGCCAGGCGCCACCGCCACCGAACGGCATGCCCGGTCAGGCGCCACCGCCACCCGGAGCACCCGGCCAGACGACGGGCGAGGCGCCCCCTCCCCCATCGGCACCGCCTCCACCCCCGGGCTCCTGACGCTCGGGGCGGCTCGCAGCGGTCACCCGTCGTGTTCTCATGTGGTTCTTGCGCAGTCAGTGCGCACGTACCCCATGAGAACGGTCGACTCGTCGAGTTCCCGGCGACGGCGAAGTAGGGTCACGCGGCCGGCGACGGCGCTCGGATCCGAGGGTCCCTGACTCCACCGACGAAGGGACCCGGATGCGACCGATCTCATCGCAGCTGTCCGCTCTCATCGCGCGCCGCCATGGCATCGTCACGACCGCCGAGTTGATCGCCGACGGGATTCCGCGCTCGTCGATCCGCCGCGCCGTCACCGACGGAACCCTCATGACGATCCACCCGTCGACGTATCGAATCGCGACCTCGCCTGACACGTTCGCGGCGCGCTGCGCCGCAGCGTCGATCGCTGATCCACGCGTGGTGGTCACCGGACTCGCTGCAGCATCGATCTGGCAGTTCCGACACGTCCCGCGCCCCGACGTCCCGATCCTCTTGCTCGGCCACGAGCGGAGCTGCGTGTCGAATTCGACCGTCCTCCGACGAACCAACGTCATGACCGAGGAAGACGTCGTCGAACGGCCCGACGGCATCCGACTCGCCAGTCCGCAGCGCACGTGGTTCGACTGCGCTCGGGACCTGTCCGACCAACGCTTCGAGGCACTCACCGAGTGGGTGATCGATCGCCACTGCGCGGTTCCGAGGCTCTGGCACACCCTTCGCCGACTCGAGGCCCGAGGTCGACCCGGTGTGGCGCGGGTTCGCCGCGTGCTCTCAGAGCGGCCGACGTGGCAACGTCCCGCAGACTCAGGGCTGGAGCTTCGCGTGCTCACGGCACTCGAGCGTCGAGGGCTGCCGGCACTGGTCCGGCAGCACCCCGTCCGCCTGCGCGATGGGAGCGTGGTGCATCCCGACGGCGCGATCCCTCAGGCCTGGTGGGCGGTCGAGATCGACCACGTCACGTGGCACGGGGGCCGAGCCGACGCCCAGTACGACAAGCAGCGCGACCGTCGTCTGCGGCGTGTCGGTTGGACGGTCGAGCGCGTCACCGATCACGAACTCCGCGTCGACTTCGGTGCTGCGATCGACGAACTCGTCGACCTGTACCGCTTCCACACGGGGCGGGCCGCCTGAGCGCAGACCCGATCGGCGTTCTCATGGGGTGAATGCGCATCAGGTGCGCAACAACCCCATAAGAACGACAAGCGCTCGGAGGTGGGGTTGGTCAGAGGGCGGCGACGAGGTCGGCCATGAGCTCGCCGGCCTCGGTCGGGTTCTGACCGACCTTCACGCCGGCGGCCGAGAGGGCGTCCATCTTGCCCTGGGCGGTGCCCTTGCCGCCCGACACGATAGCGCCCGCGTGTCCCATCTTCTTGCCGGGAGGTGCGGTCACGCCGGCGATGTAGGCCGACATCGGCTTGGTGACGCTCGACTGAATGAACTCGGCGGCCTCTTCCTCGGCCGAGCCACCGATCTCGCCGATCATCATGATCGCGTGGGTCTCGGGATCGGCCTGGAACTCGCGGAGGCAGTCGATGAAGTTCGTGCCGGGAACCGGGTCGCCGCCGATGCCGACACAGGTCGACACACCGATGCCCTTCTGCTTCAGCTCGTACAGCGCCTGGTAGGTGAGCGTTCCCGACCGGCTGACGATGCCCACGTTGGGCCCGTCTGCCGAGGGCACCTCGGCGATCTCGCCGGCCGTGATGCCGATGTTGCACTTCCCGGGGCTGATGATGCCGGGGCAGTTCGGCCCGAGCAGTCGCGTGTTCGGGAACTCTCGGACGAGCCGGTTGTAGGTGAGCGCCTCGTCCTGTGCGGGGATGCCCTCGGTGATGCACACCACGAACCCGATGCCGGCTTCGGCCGCCTCGATGATCGCTCCCGAGGCGAACTTCGGCGGCACGGCGGCGAACGACGCGTCGGCACCGGTCGCCTCGACCGCCTCGGCGACCGAGTCGAACACCGGGATGCCCTCGACGTCCTGTCCACCCTTGCCGGGCGTGACGCCGCCGACGATCTGCGTGCCGTAGTCGCGGTTGCGGAGCCCGTGGTACTTGCCCTGCCCGCCGGTCAGACCCTGCACCAGGACCTTCGTGTTCTCGTTGACGAAGATGGCCATGTCGTTGTCTCTTCTCTCGTCTCGTTCGTTCGTCGTGTCGTGAGGTGTGACGTCCTGGGTCAGGCGCTCGCGATTCCCACCGCCGCACGAGCGGCATCGAGCATCGTGGGCTCCGATCGGAGCTTCTCCGCGGGGATTCCGGCATCGACGAGGATCTGACGACCCTCCTCGGCGTTGGTGCCGTCGAGCCGGATGACCATCGGCGCCTTCAGGTCGACGCGACCGAGCGCTTCGACGATGCCCTTGGCCACCTCCTCGCCTCGGGTGATGCCGCCGAAGATGTTGATGAAGATGCTCTTCACGGCGTCGTCGGAGTTGATGACCTCGAGGGCGCCCGCCATCACGTCGGCGTTGGCGCCACCGCCGATGTCGAGGAAGTTGGCCGCCGACCCGCCGACCTGGTTGACCACGTCGAGCGTCGACATCGCGAGCCCGGCACCGTTGGCGATGATCCCGACCGATCCGTCGAGGCCGATGTACTGCAGGTCGCGCTCGGCCGCCATCTTCTCGCGGTCGTCCATCTCGGTCAGCCCCTTGAAGGCCTCCCACTCGGGGTGGCGGAACTCGGCGTTGCCGTCGAGCGTGACCTTCGCGTCGAGTGCGTGCACCTCACCGGTCGGCTTGAGGATGAGCGGGTTGATCTCGGCGAGGTCGCAGTCGCCCTCCGTGTAGCAGCGGTAGAGCTTCACGATGATGTCGGTCGCGCCGTCGATCGCCCGCTCGGGAAGCTTGGCGTCGATGCACGCCTGGCGGGCCGTCTCGGCCGGCAGGCCGTCGACCGGATCGATGTGCAGCTTCACGATGGCGTCGGGGTTCGACTCGGCGACCGCCTCGATCTCGACGCCGCCCTCGGCCGAGAGCATCATGAGGTGCTTCTTGGCCGAGCGGTCGAGTGTGAACGAGACGTAGTACTCCTCGTCGATGTCGCTCGCCCTCTCGATCCAGAGCCGTCGCACGACGTGTCCCTTGATGTCCATCCCGAGGATGTTCCCGGCGTGCTCGCGCACCTCGGCCTCGGTGTCGGCGAGCTTGATGCCACCGGCCTTGCCTCGGCCACCCACCTGGACCTGCGCCTTCACCACGACCGGGTACCCCGCGGCCTCGGCGGCGGCGACGGCCTCGTCGACCGTGTCGGCCGGACCACCCGGGCTGACCGGGATGTCGTAGCGGGCGAAGTACTGCTTGCCCTGGTACTCGAACAGATCCATGCGTGGTCCTTTACTGACGGGAAACGGTCGCTGGGTGGGTCGGGATGTC
Organism: Actinomycetota bacterium; assembly: GCA_039198505.1. Taxonomy (GTDB): domain Bacteria; phylum Actinomycetota; class Acidimicrobiia; order Acidimicrobiales; family Ilumatobacteraceae; genus Ilumatobacter_A. The sequence continues at coordinate 3,530 of JBCCTP010000388.1, forward strand.
GGGGATCGGATCACGTTCCGGGTCCGACCCCGGACGTGATGTCACGGTCGTGGTGTCAGGCGGACTCTCGCGCGTCGAGGGTCGTTTCCAGCCACTCGCCGATGGCGCGCAGCGACGAGCCGGGTCCGAAGATCTCGGACACGCCCTGCTTCTTCAGCTCGACGACGTCGCCGTCGGGGATCACTCCGCCACCGAACACGAGAACGTCGCCCACGTCTCGTTGGACGAGTTCCTCCATGACGCGCGGGAACAGCGTGAGGTGCGCTCCGGACAGCAGCGAGAGCCCGACGCCGTCGGCGTCTTCCTGCAGCACGGTCTCGGCGATCTGCTCGGGTGTCTGGTGGAGCCCGGTGTAGATCACCTCGAAGCCGTGGTCGCGCAGGGCGCGGGTGATGGTCTTCGCCCCGCGGTCGTGGCCGTCGAGTCCCGGCTTCGCCACCACGATGCGGTAGGTGCGCTCCACGCCCGTTGAACGTAGGCGGGACGCCCGACGGGTGCCAAGACGCAGTGCGCCGCGGCCCCGGCAGACTGGGGGCGTGGCGACGTCGAGCACCCCGCCCGTGTCCGGACCGAAGCGACTCCGCAGCCCGCTCACGCGAGCGCTGGCGCCGGTGCTCGGCGGGATCGCGTTCTTCGTCGTCCTCGCACTCGTCACCTGGGGGATCGCCGCCTATCTGTCGCGATCGGGGACGGAGCCGACGGAGCGCCTGGCTCCGGTCCGCCTCGAACTGGGCGCGGCGAGCAACCGCGCCACCGACGTGGCCGAGGAGGGTCCGCTGCTGTTCCCCGACCTCGAGACGATCGACGGTGCACGATCGATCGTGCTCGACCACACCGGTGACGACCCACTGGTCGGATGGCGTCTGTACTACGCGTTCCCGGCCGATCGGCCCAACTGTCCGGTCACGCAGGTGCGTGGAACGGCCACGTTCCTCGACTGCGACGGCGGGGAACTCGACGTGACCGAGCTGTCACCCCCCACCGAGGACGTCCGCCCGGTCGTCGAGGACGAGCAGATCTACCTCGACCTCAGGGCGTTCTCGAGCACGCCGGCGGCCGACGAGACCGGCTGAGTAAAACCGGCCACCGGCGGATCGGAGCCCGGGACCGATCGGCGTCCGGTTCTGCGCGTCAGGTCGACGTCGGTTCGGCGTCAGTTCGAGGTCGCGACCGCGTCGAGCAGACGCTCGGCGAAGGTCTCGGTGTGCTGCTCGAGCTTGCCCCGGCTGATCGCGAGGCCACCGATCACGTAGGCGCCGGTGTCGCCGACCGCCCTCGTGAGCCGGTCGACCGACTTCCCGGGATCGA
>JBCCTP010000389.1:0-4833 GCA_039198505.1 Actinomycetota bacterium
CAGGATCTCTGGTGGTTGGGCGCGAGGGCCGCGGGAGGCTCTCGTGCTCAACCACGTCGGAGTGGCGGAAGTGGCAGACGCGCTAGCTTGAGGTGCTAGTGCCCTCTTTAACGGGCGTGGGGGTTCAAGTCCCCCCTCCGACACCAGTGTGACCAGGGCTCCGGCCCTGGTCATCTGCGTTTTCGGGCGAGAGGGATCCGGAGAGCTCGTGGCCTGCCATCGGTGGCCGCTCGGTGACGGGCTTCAAGACGATGGTGGTCCGCACGCGGGTCACCGACTCGATCGGGTTGATCTCGGTCTCGATGATGCCGTTGAGCTCGTCGGTGTCGGCCGCCCGCACCTTCATGAGATAGCAGTCGTCGCCGGCGATCTTGTGGAGCTCCTCGAGACCCGTGACGGTCGACAACGCAGCGGCGGTGTCGAAGCCGTGCGACGGCTTGGCGTCGGTCACGAAGATGAAGGCGAGCAGTGGCTTGCCGAGCCGAGCCGGGTCGACGCGGGTCTCGTACCCGGCGATCGTGCCGTCGGCTTCGAGCTTGCGGATCCGCTCGGCGACGGCCGACGGAGCGAGGCCCACGCGCCGGGCGATCTCGGCCTTGCTCGTCGATGCATCGTGGAGGAGAAACGACAGAATCTCACGGTCTGTGCTGTCGAACATTCGAGATTCGATCGATCTTTCTGTCGATTCGACGCCGAACGGGGTGATAGAGGTGATTCTTGCATGATTCAGGATCTCGGATCGGACATGGTCGAGTCGCTCGACCTCGTGGTCGGTGGTACCCGGGTCGAGGTCGCATGTCTCCGCCGGAGAGGTCCTGGCTCCTCGCTCGTCTGCCTGCACGGTTTCGGCTCCAGCAAGGAGGACTACGCCGACCTGGCGCTCCATCCGGCGTTCGTCGAGCGTGATCTCGTGCTTCTCGACGCGCCCGGGTTCGGCGACTCCCAGGTGTCCGATCCGGCGGTGTTGTCGATCCCCTTCCTCGCGCGCGTGGTCGGAGCGGCGTGCGATCAGCTCGGGCTCGATCGGTTCCATCTCTCCGGTCATTCCATGGGCGGTCTGACCGCCCTGTTGCTCTGCGCTGCCCATCCCGATCGCGTGCTCAGCTTCATCGACATCGAGGGGAACCTCGCTCCGGAGGACTGCTTCCTCTCCCGCCAGATCCTCGACCATCCGGCGGCGGACCCCGACGAGTTCCTCGCCGGGTTCATCGCTCGCGTCTCCCGCCGGGCCGAGTACGCGTCGCAGCTGTACGCCCGCGGGCTCTCGTGCAAGGTCCGCGCCGAGTCGGTCGAGCCGATCTTCCGATCGATGGTCGACCTCTCCGACCACACACCGCTGATGGACGTGATGGCGGGCCTGCCGTGTCCCCGCCTGTTCGTCCATGGCGAGCAGAACCGTCACCTGTCGTACCTCGACGGGTTGCCAGGCCGGGGCGTTCGCGTGGCGGAGATCCCGTTCTCCGGCCACTTCCCGATGTACTCGAACCCGGTCGCGCTCTGGGAGACGATGGCGACCTTTCTCGACGACGTGGAGGCCGACCGGTCATGACACGTGATCCTTCGCCGTACTCCACGCGCACCCTCTGCATGCCAGCTCCGAGGTGATGCCGCTCGACTCTCGCCGTCGAACGTCGAACACGGTTTCCGGACGGCACCCGGGTGATCGACGTCTTCACCCCACCTCGTGAGGCGTATCGTCGCGAGGGGACGGGCTTCGCGACCTGAGGCCCTCGGCGCCACGGACGGAGGATCCGAGCCATGGGTGACATCACGCTCTCGTGTGCGTTCGCCACGAGCATCGACACTCCCGCGCACATCCGGGTGGCCGAGCAGTTGGGCTACGAGCGGGCGTGGACGTACGACTCACCCGCGCTCTACCCCGACGTGTGGGGCATCCTCTACCTGGCGGCGGAGCGGACCGAGACCATCGGACTCGGACCCGCCGTGCTCATCCCGAGCCTCCGTCATCCGATGGCCAACGCTGCGGCGATCGCCGGGTTGGTGGCGTTGGCGCCCGGTCGAGTCGCCGTCGCTCTCGGCTCCGGCTTCACCGGTCGGTACACACTCGGCCACCGGCCGTTGCGATGGGCCTTCGTCGAGGAGTACGTCCGAGCCCTTCAGGGACTCCTCGCCGGCGAGACCGTCGAGTGGGAGGGGAGGCCGATCCGCATGATGCACCCCGACGGGTTCGGAGCCGCCCGGCCGATCGACGTACCGATCCTCCTCGGCGCCGACGGCCCCAAGGGCATCGCCGTCGCTCAGGCGATCGGCGACGGCGTGTTCTCCGCCGGGGCGCCGAGCTCGTCGGGGATGGAGTGGCAGGCGCTGCTGCAGTTCGGCACCGTGCTCGACGACGATGAACCGGCGGAGTCACAGCGAGTGCTCGCCGCCGCCGGGCACGGCGTGGCCGTGCTGTACCACGCCGTGTACGAACGAGCCGGTGCGGCGGTCGACGACTTCCCCGGCGGCGCGGTCTGGCGCGAGGCGGTCGAACAGATCCCCGAGGCCGAGCGCCATTTGGCCACCCACGACGGACATCTCGTTCATCTGACCGACCGTGACCGAGCCGCCCTCGCTGCCGGCGGTTCCGCGCTCTTGCCGACACTCGGCCTCACCGGCACGGCGGCGCAAGTGCGCGAGCGCGTGGACCAACTGGCGGCCGCCGGTGTCACCGAGATCGCCTACCAGCCGGCCGGCCCCGACATCCCCGGCGAGCTCGAACGGCTCGCCGCCGCACTGCACTGACGTCGTACACCCCGAGTCGAACGCATGACGAACAAACTGAGACTGACGTTGCTGGTCGCAGCACTGGCGCTGGCCGTCGCGGTCGTGTTCAACACGGCCCTGGCCGCGAGTGACGGCAACTGGTGGGTCAGCGTGCCCACGGCTGCGGTGGCGGGGCTGGCTGCACGCTCGATCTACTGGCGGGTCGTCGGCCGGCTCGCCAACGACGACGACGTGGTCATGACCGAGCACGGGCCCTACGGTCGGCTCGAGGCGATCGAGGTGTTCTGGCGGCCCGGTTGACCGTTCTGCGAGCGGCTCGGTCGGAGCCTCGAACGATCCGGGATCCCGGTGCACCGGCGGAACATCTGGGAGAACGCCGACGACGCGGCGGTCGTGAGATCGATTGCTGACGGCGATGAAACCGTCCCGACCGTCATCGTCGGGCCCGTCGGCATGGTCAACCCCAGCCTCGGTCTGATCGAGCGGACACTCGCGGAACACGCTGCGCATCTGCTCGACAGAGGGGCGGGGTCCGCCTCAGTAGTCGCCGGCGAGGTCGCGCTTGCCCTGGCCCGATGCCGTCGCGGCATGGTTGAGGATGTTGCGGGCCATCGACGACGTCTGCTCCGCCGAGCGTTCTGAGTAGACCCGGGCGCGCAGCGTCCACACGTCGGCGTTGTCGGGCTCGGCGAGAGCGCAGTACTCCACGAGGTGGCAGGCCATGCGATGGTCGCCGCTGTCGGCCAACGCCTCGGCGCGGGCCAGCACGGCGTCGGATCCACCGGCGAGAGCGACCCACTCGGCGGCCTGCTGCGCCCGAGGTGCGGGCAGGAGGTTGTCGGGTTCGCCGTCGTGCCACCCGCCGTACCGTCGCCACACGTTGCGGATCAGGAACTGCGGGTGGTCGTACACCGCCTGGAGGTACGGCTGGTTCTGCAGGTGCTCGGGCACGGTGACCGAGTGCAGCGCCGTGTCGAGGTTCTTGCCCTGGTTCATGATCGCCAGGGTCTGGTCCTCGATCGAGTCGAGCAGTTCAGCGGTGTCGAGCAGTGCCGGCACGATCCGATCGGAGCCGAAGATCGGCACGCCGTGTCCCGACAGCATGATCTCCGGAGCGAGCGCCGCCATCTTCCGCAGGCCGGCCGCCCAGTCACTGAGGTACCGCTGCACCTTCTGCGGATTCCCGGCGTTCGGCACGGCCCAGATGAACAGATCGCCGGGAGCCAGCAGCTTCCGCTCGGGCACCCAGGTCCAGGTGGCGTCGTCGGTCTCGCCCCGGTCGTGATGCAGCTCGAACGTCATCTCGCCGCGGGTGAACGTCATCCGGTTCTCGAAGACGACGTCAGGGTCGCGGTACGCGTCGGGCCACGAGAAGCTGTCGATGTCGATCGCGAACTGGCGGCGGTTGATCGCGGCGTTCCACCCGGTCGTCTTCTCGTAGCGGCGGAAGTGTGCCGGCACGTTCTCGTGTGCGTAGACCGTCATGCCCGGCCCGCCCTTGTCCCGCGCCTCGGCCTCGAACCGGACCGTGCCGAACACGTGGTCGACGTGGTGATGGGAGTACACCGCTGCCCCCGCCGGGGTGTCGGGGCGCCAGCGACGCACGGACTCGAAGAAGTTGTCGGCGTCGAACTGACCGCCGGTGTCGAGCAGCACGAGCCCGTCGCCGGTGTCGAGCGCGTTGACCGATGCCAGCGACTTCATCGTGTAGACGCCGGTCTCGATCTCTTCGGCGAGAAACTCGCCGTTCTCGCCTCGAAGCGGTGCGACCGGATGGTGGGTGTGGACGAGGTCGCCCTTCCCGTTCCAGTGTTCCTCGGCGATCTCCCGGATGCGGCTCATGCAGTCTCCCCTTCGTCGTCGTTTCGACGCTAGGCGGCTGGACGCAGAGACGCCGTCTCCGGGGTCCGTCGGCCACACTGGAAACCTGGCCCACGAGCGACCCCAGGAGGTCGACATGCAGGATTCGGTGACCGTCGCGATCGATGCCGCCGTCGAGGACGTGTGGGCGCTCGTGTCCGACGTGACTCGGATCGGCGAGTTCAGTCCCGAGACGTTCGAGGCCGAGTGGCTCGACGGGGCCACCGGCCCGGCCGAGGGCGTGCG
>JBCCTP010000390.1:0-4831 GCA_039198505.1 Actinomycetota bacterium
GTGCAGGGCGCCGAGACGGGCGCCATCACCAACACACTCTGAGCCGTCTCGTCGGTCGACACGTCAACCGGCGCATCGGTTCGCTCGCCCGGTGACGACGTCACCGAGTCGGGCCGCGACCTCGGCCACCGAGCGCGGGTGCAGCGTCACCCGGGCGCCGTCGCCCGGTCGGTGGAGCTCCCAGAGGCCGTGGTCGGCGGTGGCCACGATCCGCACCTCGGAGTCGACCATCGATCCACGCCACGAGGCATGAGCACGCCACGTCGACGTCGGACCGGCCGGTCCGGTGAGACCGGCGAGTGCCGCGTCGAGCTCGTCCGCCGCGAGACTGATGTCGGCCCGGTCGGACGACACGTCCAGTCCGGGATGGATGCGCACCGACTGGAGGAGGATGGTGGGAAGCAGTGCCAGGTGTGACGCGACGACCGCGACCGTCCCGGCGCCGTGACACGAGGTGATGGTCACTCGACCCGACTGGTCGAAGCCGACGTGGAGGGGACGAGCGTCGCCTCCGTCGAGTCGCTCGACGACGATCGAGCGCAGCGGATCGATGACGAGCGCCACCATCGTGGAGATCTGCGCCGCATGTTCGTGATCGGGCACCGACCCCTCGGCGAGCGATCGGACGAGGTCGTCGAACTCGTCGGTGGTCGCGGTGAGACGTGCGTCGATGGGATCGAAGTCCATGTCAGAACCAGCTCCGGGGGTCGATGGCGGAACCGACGGCGCCGACGACGTCGGTGCCCGTGTCCCATGCGGATGATGCGGTGTCGCTGATCGCTCCGGCGCTCGTCGACACGGCCGAGGTACCGAGGTCCCAGGCGGCGCCGGCACCGTCGACAACCCGGTCCCACTGCTCCGACGTCCACTCCATGATGTCGTCGCGGTGGTCCCAGACCTCCGCGCCCGCCCACACGACACCCGTCACGACGACCGCGGCGGCCGTGGCTGGTGTCGGAGCGAGCAGGAACAGCGTGGTGCTCGCACTGAAGGCCGTGCCGGCGACGTCGGCGACGTAGCCGGCGCCGTGCTCGCGGTACGCGTCGACCGGGTTGCCGTGCTGGACCAGCTCCCACCCGCCGGTGACCGTTCCGTACACGCCGCCGACGACGCCGGCTCGCCGGAAGAACGCGGTGCCGGCGGGGCCCTGCATCCATCGGCCGACGGGGGCGAGCCGGCTCGACCGCTGGAGCAGACTCGACAGCCGGACGCCGACGCCGCCGTTGTTGAACAGCGGGATCGTCGACGGCGAGCGCCCGGGATCGGCGAGCCACGCTGTGGTTCGCCCGACTCGGACCCCTCCGGCGATCAGCTGACCGACCGGCAGCGCGTCGCCGCCGCCGTTCCACACGTTCGCGAGGTCGCCGAGGAGGAAGCCGCCGACGGCGTCGACGACCCCGGATCCGACACCAGGGGGATCGGCGGTCGCCCCGAGCATCGCGGCGTTGAACGCATCGGTCGAACTGAATGCGTCGACGTCGTCGCCGAGGAACCCCTTCAGCCGACGCGCTGCTCCGGTGATCGAGGTGAGCGACAGGGTGAGCGACGCCGGGTCGGCGAGGAGGTCGACGCTCTCGACCTGATCGGCCGTGGTCCGGAAGAGGTGCTCGAGCGACCGGGTGGTGGCGCTGATCGAGTCGAGCAGGATCGCAGTGGCGTCGGCCTCGGCGATGAGATGGGTCCGCCGGGCCACATCGCGGACGACCGTCGCGTTGTCGATCGGGTTCCAGGCGAGCATCGCGAGTCCACCTGCGACCGCCCGTGCGGCGTCGGTGCGGATCTCGTGGGTCGTCACGTCAGCTCCGGTCGGCCCAGGGGGCAGGTGGTGGGGGAGGCATCGGCGGTGAACCGACGTACTCGCCGGGAGACGCCGTCGCAGCGATCCGCTGGAACTCGGCGATCCGGCTCTCGTATCCGGCCCACAGCCGGTCGTAGTGGCGGCAGATCTCGGCTCGCTGCCGGCACAGACCGGCGAGGAGGGCGCACTGCGTTCCGGCCGCAGCGGTCTCGGTGAGCAGGGTCTCCACCGAGCGATCGACGAGCGCGGTCAGCGATGAGCCCGACATCGCGGTCGGGTCGACGGTCCGGACAAGGCCCCAGGTGAAGCTCTGGAGTCGCTCGACGGCTGCGTCGAGGTCGCGTGCGGCAGCGTCGAAGTCGGTGGCGGTCGGCACGCCGACGAGTCTCCGCTCGTCCGGTGATCGGGCCAATGGGGAGGACTCCCCGGTCGAGCGCCGTCGGCTCCGTCGGGTGGCCGGGCAGCGCGTCGTCGGCTCAGTCGTCGGTGACGGACGGTCCGACGGCGACGGCCGACCCGAGTGATGCCTTCACGACCGGGGCGGCGGCGGCGTACAGCAGGAAGGTCGTCTCGTCGACCTCGGGCGCCGTGCTCGGACGGTGCGGCGACACCGGCCAGAACCGGTCGCCGACGAGTCCCTCGGCCGACGTCTCGAGCGTCGGACGTCGCCACCAGCGCAGGCGGAGGAAGAGGCCGACCGGAAGCGGTGAGCCGACGATCGGCTCCACGATCACGCGGCGGTCGTGACGGTGTCGACCACGAACCGGCTGACGGAGGTGTGCCGCGGGGACGCCGCCCACCTCGACCGGGACGCCGGTCCCGAGCAGCCGATCGCCGAGCGGGAACGATGTGGCCGCCGCTCCGATGCGGACGACGATCCCGGACGGACCGACCGCGTCGGTCGAGTCGGGACCGAGGCGCAGCTCGACCGGTCCGAAGCGGTGACGGCGATACGCCCGGTTGACCGTGGTGGCGGCGTCGGTCACGAGACCAGTCTGACGTGACCGCACTCGCGTGCGGCGTCGTGGACGGCCGTCGTGGATACGGTGATCTCCGTGGCCGGATCGGGTGGAGTTCGTGGGCTGTTCGCCTCGGCGGTCGGCTGGGTGATCGTCGCCATCGTCGCGTTCCTGCTGTTCGGCTTCGTCATCGGCACGATCCGCTTCCTGTTCCGGATCGCGATCCTCGTCGCCGTGCTCGGCGGCCTGCTCTGGCTGTACCTGCGCCTCCGCGGCGACCCCGACGGGTGACCGGACCGTTGCGTGACGAGCCAGGCACGTCACGCAACGCTCAGTCGACGAGGGCCTGCGACACGAGTCCCTGCAGCTGCGGACGGATCGGGTACGTGCTGCTCGGCAGCAGCTGGGTGAGGAAGATGACGGTCATCTGCTCGACCGGGTCGTTCCAGAACACGGTCGACGCGGCGCCACCCCACGAGTAGGTGCCGACCGATCCCGGGACCTTGTTGGCCGCCGGGTCGATCACGACGCTGAACCCGAGCCCGAAGCCGACCCCGTCGAACGTCGTCTCGGCGAACAGCGGGCGCCCGAACTCCTCGAGGTCGGCGTTGCCGGGCAGGTGGTTCGAGGTCATGTAGTCGACCGTGCGTGACCCGAGGAGGCGGACGCCGTCGAGTTCGCCGCGGTTCATCAGCATGCGGGTGAACCGGAGATAGTCGGCGGCGGTGCCGCAGAGTCCCCCGCCGCCGCTGAGGAAGGCCGGTGGCCGGCGGAGTGACGGCGCCGGCATCGGGGCGGCGGTCTTGGTGGCCGGGTTGCGGAAGTAGAGCTGCGCGAACCGGTCGCGACGTTCGTCGGGCACGTGGAAGTCGGTGTCGGTCATGCCGAGGGGGTCGAGGATCCGCTCCCGGAAGAACCGATCGAGGGGCATGCCGGAGACGACCTCGACGAGCCGTCCGAGGACGTCGGTCGACACGCCGTACAACCACTCGGAACCCGGCTGGAACGCGATCGGCATCGACGCCCACCGCTCGCAGCAGCCGGCGAGGTCGAGTCCCTCCGGAGCGCCCCACTCGAAGCCGTTCTCGCGGTAGATGGCGTCGGTGGCGTGGGAGTAGTGAAAGCCGTAGGTGAGCCCCGAGGTGTGGGTGAGAAGGTGCCACATTCGGATCGGCTCGGTCTGCGCCTCGGTGATCGGTGCCTGGAACGAACCCGACCGGTACACGGGCGTGTCGGCGAACTCGGGGAGGTGCGCGGAGATCGGGTCCTTCAGCTGGAGGAGACCCTCCTCGTGCAGCATCATCGCCGCCACCGAGGTGAGCGGTTTGGTCATCGAGTACATCCGTACGACCGTGTCGTCGGCCCACGGGCGCGCCGGCGAGTCGTCGGTCGCAGCGACGCTGTCGCCGTGGACGGCGTGGTACGCGAGCTGTCCGTCGCGTTCGATCGCGACCTGGAACCCGGTCAGCTTCTGCTGTTCGACGTATCCCGCGAAGTGCTGCTCGATGCGATCGAGTCGGGCGGGGTCGAAGCCGAGTTCGGTCGGGTCGGCGACGGTGGGGAGAGCGCTCATGCCCCTACGTTGGCACGCGTCGGGACGTCGTGATCAGGTGGCGGCGCGGAGAGTTCGTCCGGCGATCGCCCGCCAGCCGACGAGACCGGCTCCGAGGAACGCACTCGCCACGACGATGAACGACGTGGCGGTCCCGTCGCCGGTGAGCTGACGCAGCACCATGCCGGCCGCGACCGTGACGGGCCACACGATGAGGCCGGTGCGGAACTCGGCGGGACGGTCCCACGCCCTGCTGACCGCCCAGCCGAGGGCGAGACCGGCGAGGAACGGCCAGGCGGTGTCGACGAGTCCGCCGACTCCGGGCTCCTCGTCGTGGTTGCGTCGACCGAGCGCAGCGAAGGCCACCACGATCGCCGTGTCGATGCCCGCCGCCAGGGGAGTGGCGTTGGGGCCCCGGAGGCGGCTCACACCGAGTTCATCCCTCGACGAACCCGCCGAGCGAGCCCTTGAAGAACAGGAGCGGGACGGGCGGCTCGCCGTCGCCGTCGGCATCGGCGTCGA
>JBCCTP010000391.1:0-4826 GCA_039198505.1 Actinomycetota bacterium
CGGTGTCGCGGCGGGCAACGAGGCCCAGTTCGCGATCGTCTCGCTCGCCGTGCTCGGCCTGGGTGCCATCGTGATGCCGCTCAATCCCACCAGCACGGCCCACGAGCTGGCGCAGAAGGCGTCGGCCGGTCACATCGCACTGGTCGTGTTGGGCGAGGAGACCCGCGTCGACGAGGAGGCAGCGGAGACCATCGGCGTGCCGGTCGTGAGCGCAGCCGATCTTCTCGCTCGGATCGACCCGGCTCAGGAGGTGCCCGAGATCGTCGACTGCGCCGACGATGATTCGGCCTTCTACGCCAGCTCGTGGGCCGTGCTGGTGGGATTGAGCGGCATCACGATGGCACCCAGGCCGAGCACGGCGAGCGAGACGATCGCGAACTGGGCCTCGTTGCCCGCCGCGACACCGACCGGTGTTCCGGTCTCGACGCCGTCGGCGGCCAGTACGGCGCGGAGACCGCCCACGGCATCGCGCAGCGCGCCGTAGGTCAGCGTGTCCTCGCCGTCGATCACCGCAACGGCGTCGCTCGGATGGTCCTCGATGATTCGCGCCAGGTTCACCGGCGCTGAGTATGACACGCGACACACGAGCGTGCTCCGTCGGTCGGACGCGACCGTGCCTGTCGGTCGGACGCGATCGTGCGCGTCGGTCGGACGCGATCGTCCGCGTCGGTCGGACGTGAACTTGGCGACTTCGGTACGTTCGCGCCGTGGGCACCTCGACGACCGGACCGATCGATGCCGAGGCTCTGCGGCGGCGCTACGCCGAGGAACGCGACAAGCGACTCCGCTCCGACGGCAACGACCAATACGTCGAGGTCACCGGTGTCTTCGCCGAGTACGCGGCCGACCCGTACGTCGACCGCTCGGCGGAGTCGTACGAGCGGGCCCCGATCACCGACCACGTGACGGCGCTGTTCGTCGGCGGCGGGTTCGCCGGCCTGCTGACGTGCGCGCGACTCAAGGAGGCAGGGGTCGACGTCCGGCTCGTCGAGAAGGGCGGCGACGTCGGCGGCACGTGGTACTGGAACCGCTACCCCGGTGCGCAGTGCGACACCGCGGCGTTCGTGTACCTCCCGCTTCTCGAGGAGACCGGGCACATGCCCTCCGAGAAGTACACACACCAACCCGAGATCCTCGACCACTGCCGGCGGATCGCCGACCACTTCGACCTGTACGACGACGCGCTGCTGTCCACGACCGTCACCTCGGTCGACTGGGACGACGACGCGCAGCACTGGATCGTGTCGACCGACCGCGGCGACCGGATGAGTGCGAAGTACGTCGCCCTCGGAACCGGCCCACTCCATCGTCCGAAGCTGCCCGCCATCGACGGGATGAGGTCCTTCGCCGGACACTCGTTCCACACCTCGCGGTGGGACTACGAGTACACGGGCGGCGACCCCGACGGCTCGCCGATGACCGGCCTCGCCGACAAGCGGGTCGGCATCATCGGCACGGGCGCCACCGCGGTCCAGTGCGTGCCGCACCTCGCCCGATCAGCGCAGGAACTGTTCGTGTTCCAGCGCACACCGTCGTCGATCGACATCCGGAACAACCACGACATCGACCCCGACTGGTTCGCCACCCTCGAGCCGGGCTGGCAGGCCGAGTGGATGGACAACTTCACGATCCTGCAGACGGGCGGGTTCGCCGACGAAGACCTCGTGAAGGACGGCTGGACCGACATCTCCCAGCGCATCCGCGACCGCGTGCTCGCCGGACCGAATCCCGAGTTCACGCCGGCGGCGCTCCGCCGGGCCTACGAGGAATCCGACGACGAGAAGATGACCGAGATCCGAGCGCGGGTCGACGAGGTCATCGACGACGACGCCACCGCCGACGCGCTCAAGCCCTGGTACCGCCAGCTGTGCAAGCGGCCGTGCTTCCACGACGAGTACCTCCAGTCGTTCAACCGCCCCAACGCCCACCTCGTCGACACCGACGGGAAGGGGGTCGATCGGATCGACGAGACCGGCGTCTGGGTCGGCGACGACCACTGCGAGCTCGACGTCATCATCTACGCATCGGGGTTCGAGGTCGGCACCGACTTCGCCCGCCGGAGCGGATTCGAGACGACCGGTCGCGATGGGCGCACGCTCACCGAGGTCTGGGCCGACGGCATGCAGTCACTGCACGGCATCCACGTGCACGGCTTCCCCAACCTCTTCCTCGTCCAGCCGACCCAGGGCGCGAACCTCATCTCCAACGTGCCGCACAACCTCACCGAGTCGGCGCGCACGATCGCCCGCATCGTCGAACACGCCGAGGCGGTCGGCGCTGCCGAGGTCGAGGTGACGGCCGAGGCGCAGGACGCATGGATCACCTTCCTCGACTCGAGCGAGCGGCGCATGCTCGCCGACCCGACCTGCACACCCGGCTACTACAACAACGAGGGCCGGGACTCGGGACGACGCGGCCGGCTCAACATGCTCGGCCATCCGGAGGGCCCGGTCGCCTACTTCGCGTACATCGATCGGTGGCGCGAGTCGGGTGACTTCGAGGGTCTCCGGATCGAGTGACGCGACGCCCCGTCAGCGTTCGAGGAGATCGAACAGCAGGTCGGGCCGCGTGACGGCCAGATGATGGTCGGCGCCGTCGACCTCGACCAGGCGGGCGTGTCGGGCCACCACTGTGAGCTCCGTCCGATCGACGAGGTCGTCGACGGTTCCGTGGAAGACGGTCACGGGGACGTCGACATCGAACAGTGACACCCAGTCGGCGTGGAGGAGGAAGTCGTCGATCACCGTCTCGTAGGCCGACCACGACTGCACCACACTGCGCCGGCTGACCGGGACCGGGATCCGCGGCGCGACCCAGGCGGTCAGGAGACCGGCCGACGTCGGGTGGCGAACCATCCACTGCGAGGCCCGGTACGACCAGTCGGTCCCGAACTGGTGGAGACGGGTGGTCAACCCGAACGGACGCCACCGGTCGGCGTCGTCCGCGTCCTCGACGTGTGATCGGACCGGGGGTGACCAGAGCACCACGTCGGTCACGCGGGCCGGATGACGCGCCGCGAACGCGAGCGCCACGGCGGCACCGGTCGAATGGCCGGCGATCACGAGACGCCCGCCGCCGGCGCCGATGGCATCGAGACCGCGCTCGATCGCTCCGACCTGGGCGTCGAGTGAGAAGTCGTGTCGTTGCTCGTCGAGCGAGCGTCCGAATCCGAGGAGGTCGGGCAGGACCAGTCGACGGGTCCTGCCGATGCCTTCGTACAGATCGCCGAAGTAGTCGGCGGTCGCCCCCAACCCGTGCACGAGGACGACCGCGGCCGGCTCGTCGGGGCCGAGGCGATCGGAGACCGATCCGCCCTCGAGCATGCCCAGACCTCCGCTGACGCGTCCGGGGTACGTGCTCGGATTCCAGCTGGCCACGAGATCCGACCGCCGGTGCCTGAGCTCCCACGAGATCAAGCCGACGATGGCGATCGCGAGGATGACAGCGACGAGGGTCAGGAGGATGGTCACCAGACGGAAGGGCGCGGCATGATCGGGGTCTCGGTCACCGCCCGCCGCGCGCAGTCTGGCACCGCACGCCACGGAACCGACCGCGTTCCGGTCGATCACGACGGGCGACGCACGTCACCCACACCCGGACAGGGTGCCGAACGGCGTGACGCCATCGGAGCGAGGCGCGCTTGTAGCGTCTCGGGCCGTGCGGAACCCCCTGGCGATCGGCATGCTTCGCGCGCCCCGACGCGTGCGCGGTCGCCGTGTCCCGGTCCTCGTGGCGACCGCTGCGCTCGGTCTCGCGGTGTTCCCCTTCGGCCCCTCGCCCGCGAGCGCCGACCACGGTGACGAGGCCGCGGCTCAGGCAGCGCGCGAGATCCAGGCGGCTCGAGACCGCGCCAACGCTGCCGCCCAGGCTCTGTTCGATGCGGAGTCGCGCATCGACGCGCTGTCGATCGAGATCGCGCAGACCGAGCAGGAACTGGTCGAGCTCGAGTCGCAGCTGAGCGAGGTGCGGTCGGCACTCGAGGTCGAGGCGGCACGGCGGTTCACCCAAGCCGACGCCGACGACATCCCGCTGTTCGTCGACATGGACGACGTCAACGACGACCTGTACGTCGAGGTGCTCGCCGCGTTGTCGACCGAGTCGGCCCGCTTCGACATCGACGATCTCGATGCGGTCCTCCTCGACGTCGACGAGAAGCGCTCCGAGCTCGAGGACCAGCAGGAGCAGGCCGCCCAGGAGAGCGAGACCTTCGCTGCGCTCGAAGCCACGGCCGAGGCCGAGATCATCCGGCTCGAGGAGATCGAGGCGCAGCGACTCGTCGACGAGGCGGTCGAACACGAACTCGAGCGCCAACGTCGCGAGCGCGCCGCACGTGAGGCGGCCGAGCGCGCCGCTGCCGAGGAGGCGGCAGCAGCCGAGGAGGCGGCCGCAGCCGCTGCCGCGGAGTCGGCGCGATCGAGTTCGAACGCATCGAACTCCGGCTCGTCGGGGTCGTCCGGTTCGTCGTCGAACTCCGGATCGGGTTCGTCGGGAGGTTCGGCGCCGCCGTCCGACCCCACGCCACCCGCGTCCGCCGGCTCGGGCATGGTGTGCCCGATCGCCTCTCCGTACGCCTTCGCCGACACGTGGGGCGCACCCCGCTCCGGTGGCCGCACCCACAAGGGCGTCGACATGATCTCGCCCACGGGCACGCCGATCATCGCCACGGTCGCAGGTCGCGTGAGCTTCTCGCAGAACTCTCTCGGCGGGAACGCCGCCTGGCTCTACGGCAACAACGGGACGGCGTACTACTACGCCCACCTCAGCGCCTACGAGGGATCGAGCCGGAACGTCAGCCGCGGCGAGGTCATCGGGTACAACGGCCAGAC
>JBCCTP010000392.1:0-4820 GCA_039198505.1 Actinomycetota bacterium
CCTGGATCAGCCGGCCGTCGACCCCCGACACGCCGACGGCGTAGTTGCCGTGCACGTTGATGGCGGCCACGAGCTGCGGGTTCACCTGCCCCTTCAGGACCATGCGGGCGATCTCGACCGTCTCGGCGTCGGTGACGCGCAGGCCGTCGACGAACTCGGCCTCCTTGCCCAACCGGCTCATGAGGGACGAGATCTGGGGACCACCGCCGTGCACGACGACCGGCTTCATCCCGACGAGCCGCATCATGACGATGTCCTCGGCGAAGACGGCGAGTGCGTCGTGGTCGGAGGTTCCCGCGAGGGCGTTGCCGCCGTACTTCACGACCACCACCTTCCCCGCGAATCGCCGGATGTACGGCAGCGCTTCGACGAGTGTGCTGGCGGTCCGCGCCGGATCGACGGTCACGGTGCGACCCCGACCCGCGGCAGCCCGGCGGCCTCGTCGAGGCCGAGGGCGACGTTGGCCGCCTGGAGCGCACCGCCGCTGGCGCCCTTGGTCAGGTTGTCGATCGCGCACAGCGCGAGGACGGACCCCGTCCGCTCGTCGAGGTGCGCCGACACCTGGACGGCGTTCGATCCGAGCACCGCCTTGGTCGAGGGCGAGCCGTCGACGACCGTGACGAACGGTTCGGCGTCGTACGCATCGGCGAGTGCGGCGGCGATCGCGGCGGGTGTCGTGCCGGCGGTCGGTCGGGCGTGGCAGGTGGCGAGGATCCCGCGGCTCATCGGCACGAGGTGCGGTGTGAACAGCAGGGTCGCTCCGATCTCCTGTTCCATCTCGGGGGTATGACGATGATGGAGCAACCCGTACGCGGTCACGTTCGAGTCGATGTTGGAGAAGACGTTGGTGTCGGTCGGAGTGCGCCCGGCCCCGGTGATCCCGGTCATCGTGTCGACGACGACCCCGGTCGTCTCGACGAGTCCGGCGGCGACGAGCGGACGCAGCGCGAGTGTCGCCGCCGTCACGTGGCATCCCGGTGTGGCGACGAGCCGGGCACCCTTCAGCTCGGACCGGTGGAGCTCGGGCAAGCCGAACACCGCCTCGTCGAGCAGATCGAGCTGGGTGTGCTCGAACCCGTAGTAGGTCGGGTACGCCGACGGATTCTTCAGGCGGAACGCCGCCGACAGGTCGACGACGCATCCGACGCGGCCGACGAGCCGGGGTGCGAGCTCCATCGACGCCTGGTGTGGCAGACCGAGGAACACGACGTCGAGCCCGTCGAGGACGTCGACGTCGAGCGGTGCGAACTCGAGATCGGGATAGGCCGTGGCCAGCGACGGATACACGTCGGCCGCTCGTCGACCGGCCATCGAGTCGCCGGTGGCGACGACCAACTCGGTGTGGGGATGTGCGTCCAGCAGACGGAGCAACTCGGCCCCGGTGAAGCCGGACGCGCCGACGATGCCGACACGCACGGGCCGATCAGTCATCGCATGAACATACATTGAGATGCATGATCATGCAATCGGGATGATCGAGGGCCCCATGATCCCGGTTCATGCCGGAGCCGACGGGTCGCGGGTCGCACGGTCGGCGGTTCGTCGGTCGCCCTGCCGGGTGAGCCGGATCGCCCTGCGACGGAAGCGATCCGAGATTCCGGCATGATGTATCGGTGATGGCATCCGTCGGCGCGAAGGGGCGACTCCTCGTCGCCACTCCACCGCTCGACGACCCGAATTTCGACCGGTCCGTCGTGTACGTGCTCGAGCATCACGACGACGGTGCGATCGGCGTCGTGATCAACCGCCCGACCGACGAGGCGCTCGACGAACCGCTCGATCGGTGGAGCGATCTGCAGGCGGTTCCGTCGGCGGTCTTCATCGGTGGGCCGGTCGAGACGTCGGCTCTGATCGCACTCGGTCGGGCGTCGGCCCAGGTGGGCGACGACCACGACACCCTCACCACCATCGCTGGTCCGATCGTGTCGGTCGACCTCACCGCCGACCCGGCGATCGTGGCGGCCGACCTGGCCGCCCTCCGGGTGTTCCGCGGGTACGCGGGATGGGGCGCCGGCCAACTCGACGCCGAGATCGAGTCGGGTGCCTGGCTGGTGCTCGACGGCGACGCGGACGACGTGTTCGCCGACGATCCCGACGAACTCTGGCGCGACGTCCTCCGTCGCCAGCCCGGACGCCTCGCCTGGCTCGCCGAGGCCCCCGACGACCTCAGCCTCAACTGACCGCTCTCCCCGACGGGAAACAGCACGTCTGGTGCCGGGTCCGAAACGTGCCGTTTCGAGCACGTCTGGTGCCGGGTCCGAAACGTGCCGTTTCGACGAAGGATCAGTCAGCGCGAGAGCGTCAGCACGATCGCCTCGTCGGCGCGACGGAATCCGGCTCGGAGCAGGTTGCGCTCCGATGCGCCGTGGGGCTCGGCGGTCGATACGGCGAGCTCGGCACCGAGCGATCGAGCCCGCTCGAGTCGCCGACGGATCATCTCGGACTGGACACCGCGACGTCGCTCTCCCGGCACGACCGAGGTACCGCCGAGCACGGCGACGCCGTCGTGGATCGCGAGCGATGTGGCTCCGACGGGACGTCCGTCGTGGGGATCGATCGCGAGCATCAGGCCGGGCGTGTCGACGACCTGTGCGGCGGCCGCATACGCGTCACTCGCCCGTAGCGCGTCGTCGCCGTCGTGCTCCCATCCCTCGGCGCTGACGCGCTGCCAGACAGCGAACGTCGAGTCGTCGACGACCCGGACGTCGAACGCCGACGGCTCTCCATCCGGTTCCACATGGTCGAGTCGCCGCACGAGCAGCGAAATCCGATCGTCCTCCTCGTACCCGCGGGCTCCCAGCTGCCGAACGAACGACGGCTGGGTGATGGAGACGCACTGCACCGTCGGTTCGACACCGATCTGTTCGCAGCGCCGTTCGAAGTGGTCGAGCTCGTCACTCGACACGTCGGCGTCCAGACCGGCTGCGAACAGACGATTGACGTACAGTCCCGGCCCGCAGAGCACCGCCGTCCCGTCCGCGACGGCGAAGACCGCCGACCGCCACGCCGGATCGTGGGCAGCGAGCCACTCCGCGAACTTCGACTCTCGGTCCGTGAGGAGCCGCTCGAGCGGCGCCGACCACGTGGGATCGTCAACCATCGGGCGAGCTGGCGTTGCGCAGAGAGCGCAGCACCTCGATCGCCGAGTCGACTCGCTCGGCCGGGACGAGCAGGTGGTCGTGTCGGTACCCGGCGAGAACGTTGCACGGAACGCCTGCGTCTCCGAGCGCCCGGCTGAACGCCGCCGTGAGCCCGACCGCTTCGAGACTCGATTCGACGGTGAGCGTGAGCCAGGCCATCTCCACGTCGATCGACAGACTCGCCGCATCGGCGTCGTCGACGGAGAGCACGAGCGTGGTCGTCGTGCCGCGGGCTCCGTCTTCGATCACGGCGGCGTGCGACCGGTCGATCAACTCCGTCGTCGCGCGGCCCGGGATCTCGACGAACGCGAACGTTCCGGGTCGACGAGCGACGTCGAGGGTCGCCAGCATCGCCGCCAGATCGGTCTCCCCCGGTGCCGTCACGACCGTCAGCCCCGGAGCTCGGCGCCGAGCTTCGTCGCCGCGGCCTCGACACCGCGGCGGGCGTCGGCGACGTCGGCATCGGTGAGCGACCGATCGGCGGCCTGCAACCGAAGCCGGTACGCCAGCGAACGCGAGCCCGCGGGCAGTCCCTCGCCGCGGTAGACGTCGAACAGGTCGAGGCCCACGAGCAGGTTGCCGGCACCCTGTTGGATCGCCTTGTCGAGCTTCTCGGCGGGTACACCGTCGGCGAGGACGAAGGCCATGTCGAGGTCGCTCGACGGCTGGCGACTGACGGGCTTCCACTGCGCCGGCTTCGGCTCGCGAGCGAGGAACTGGTCGAGGTCGACCTCGAGGATGGCGACGCGTTCCGACACGTCGAATGCCTGCAGCACCTCGGGGGCGACTTCGCCGACCGCTCCCAGCGGCTCCTTGCCCGCCTGGAGCGTGGCCGAGCGCGTGGCGTGGAGGCCGTCGGGCACCCGACTCTGATCGATCCGTGCTCCACCGCCGAGTGCACCGGTGAGCTCGCGCCACACGGCGAGCGCCGCAGGCGCTTCCTCACCTGCGAGCACCACGGTGAGCTGCTCGAACTCACCGGGGAGCTCGGCGTCGGCGGGCGGATACACGTGACCGACCTCGAACAGGTGGACACCCGGGCGACGGTGCGATTCGTTGAACGCGATCGCCCGGAGAAGTCCGGGTCGCAACGAGGTGCGCAGCACACTCTCCTCGCTGACGAGCGGGTTCGTGATCCGGACTGCGTCGGGTGGCAGACCGGCCCGTTCGAGGGTGTCCGGAGCCAGGAACGGGTTCGGCATCGCCTCGGAGATCCCCAGGCCGAGCATCACCTCGCGCACGAGGCGCCGTCGCTGCTGGCGAACGGACAGACCTCCCGAGTCGCTCGGCTTCGGCACGGTCGCGCCGAGACGGTCGTACCCGTAGTGGCGGCCGACCTCCTCGACGACGTCGATCTCGCTCGTCGAGTCGAGGCGCCACGGCGGCAGCACGACCGTGCGCGTGTCGCCCTCGCCCGAGACGGTGAAGCCGATCGGATCGAGGAGACGCGGGAGATCGTCAGCCGTGAGCTGAGTACCGAGGATCCGGTTGACCTGGCCGACGCGGACCGCGACCTCGCGGTGCTCGGGCGGATGATGCGCGTCGTCTCGGGCGTCGACCCAACCGCTGTGCACCGTCAGGTCGGGACAGGTTTCGCGGAGGAGCTCGGCGAAGCGGGCGATCGCCGTCGGCATGCCGGACGGATCGACGCCACGTTCGAAGCGCTGCGACGCCTCGGAC
>JBCCTP010000393.1:0-4791 GCA_039198505.1 Actinomycetota bacterium
CCGAACGGTCGGTCGGCGCGTTCGACGATGATCTCGTCTCCCCACCAGTCGTGCACCTTCGTCACCGCGTGGAACCGGTTGTTGTGGAACACCACGTCGACCGGGTTGGCCGCCCGCCCGCTCGTCGAGAACACGGTCGCGGCCCGAGCCGGGTCGGGAGTCCATCGAGCGCCGTCCCAGTACTCCGGTGGGTCGAACACGAAGCCCTTCGGCACTCGGGCGAGGGTGACGTCGGCCGCGCAGCCGAGGTCGTGGCCGAGCTCGAAGATCCACGGGTCGAATCCGAACTGGCGGTGGCACTGCGCGTAGAGGTACGTCCAGGCGTGGTCGCTGGTGATCGACCAGCCGTAGAGCGCGGGCGATGCGTCGGGCGGCCGTCCCAGGAACTCGACGGCGAGGGTGTCGGCGTCGACCCCCGCCACGAACGTCCCCATCGGTTCGGTCCGGTCGAGGTACTCGTCGCCGAACTCGCGCATTTCGGCCATGAAGACGTACACGTCGCCGTCGGCACCGATCGCCGCATCCAGAGGCCAGAACCAGCGGGACCCGGGAGCGGTGTCGCCGGTGAACAGCCACGACCGCGGGGACGTCGGCGAACCGCCCACGAGGAGTCGGTAGCACGGACCGTCCTGGATCGCGCCGACGTTGTGGACGACACGGAAGCCGCCGGCGCCGTCGCGCCACGCCGCGTCCTGGAACGTCCAGAGTGTCCGACCGTCGGGGAGCTGGATGGACCGCTGGTAGTCGGCGCCGATGAAACCGCCCGGCTCGAAGTCGAACAGGGTCCCGGGATGGCCGGACGCCAGGCACAGCTCGCTGGTCGTGAACGACGACGTCGCTGCACCGATCAGCGAGTTCGCGGGTCGCTCGAATTCACGGACCGCCGCCAGGTCGGTCGGCGACACCACCTCGGCTGCCACGCCGACGCTCCCGGCGGCGAGACCGGCGAGTGCGATCGCCAGCGCGGCCCAGCGTCGACCCGGGAGACGGTGAGGCGAGGGGGTGCCCACCCGCGGTGACACTACTGTCCGGTGGTTGACGGGGTTCCGCGCAGCGGAGGATCCGTGCGCGGGACCTCAGTCCGGAGCGATCTCCGCCAGCGCCGCGATCAGACGGTCGTTGCCGGCTGCGTCGACCACGGTGATCCGCACGCCGACCTCGGGGAAGGCGCGGGTCACCACGCCTCGCCGCTCCAGCTCGACTCCGACCTCGGCCGACCGTCCGCCGAGCGGAAGCCAGACGAAGTTCCCCTGCGGATCGGGCACGGTCCAGCCCCGCGTACGGAGCTCGCGGGCGACCCGCGTCCGCTCGGCGACCACCTCGGCGACACGCGTACGCATCTCGTCGATCGCGCCGAGGCTGGCGACCGCGGCGCGCTGCGCCATGTCGTTGAGCGCGAACGGGACGAGCGTGCGGTCGATCATCCCGGCGACCTCGGGGTGCGCCAGGGCGTAGCCGACGCGCAGCGAGGCGAGGCCGTGCGCCTTGCTGAAGGTGCGCGTGATCACGAGGTTGTCGAAACGGTCGAGCAACGGCTCCGACGCGGTGACGCCGGGGTCGGTCACGAACTCGGCGTACGCCTCGTCGAGCACGACCAGACAGGTCGGTGGGACCGACTCGAGGAACCGCACGACCTCGTCGGTCGTGACCGCCGTGCCGGTCGGATTGTTCGGGTTGGTGACGAACGCCAGTTTCGTCGCCGCCGTGACGGCGTCGGCGAGCGCCACGAGGTCGAAGCGTTCGTCGGCGAGGGGCACGCGAACCTGCTGGGCGCCGGCGAGTTGGGCGAGGAGCGGGTACGCCTCGAACGAGGGCCAGCACATCGCGATCTCGTCGCCGGGATCGCAGTACGCGAGCACGAGCTGTTGGAGGATCCCGACCGA
The DNA here is from genome assembly GCA_039198505.1 of Actinomycetota bacterium. GTDB lineage: Bacteria > Actinomycetota > Acidimicrobiia > Acidimicrobiales > Ilumatobacteraceae > Ilumatobacter_A. The sequence continues at coordinate 1,884 of JBCCTP010000393.1, forward strand.
GCCGGCGCCGACGGCGACGTGCGACACGTCGACGCCGTGGAAGCCGGCGATCGACTCGCGCAGCTCGGTCGACCGTGCGTCCGGGTACAGATGGACACTCTCGATGCCGGCTGCGACCGCACCGGCCACCGACGGAAGAGGACCGTGAGGGAGTTCGTTCGACGCGAGCTTGATCGCCTCGGCGATGCCGTACTCGGCCTCGGCCTGTGCGGCGGAACGGCCCGGCCGGTAGGCGGGCACCTCGGCGACGTTCGAGCGGGGGCGACCGGTCATCGGCGCAGTCTGGCAGCCGACGCCCCACCGCTCGCTCGCCGTGAGCGAGGTCGGTGTCAGAACGCGTTCACGCCGGTGAGCTCGGCCGACAGTTCCCAGAGCCGCTCGGCCTCACCGTGGTCGATCGCGTACTCGGCGACGCCGACGAAGCGAGCCATCGGATCGTCGGGGGAGGGGACCCGGGCGACGTCACAGTCCTCGCAGTACACGCCGCCCATTCCGTCGAGCTGCGGCGACGTCGCGCACCAGAGCGTCGTCGACGCGCCCTGGGTGGGTGACTTGAAACGCTCGTTGACGTTGCCCTCGTCGTCCATCCATCCCATGGCGATCATCTCCTCCCTCGGGAGGTGTCGTTGGAGCGGCGTCATGATCCCGCCCGGATGGACCGCGAATGCCCGGACTCCGCGCTGCTCGCCGAGGCGGTCGAGCTGGACGGCGAACAGCGCGTTCGCCGTCTTGGCCTGGCCGTAGGCGGTCCACTTCTCATAGTCGGTGTCGACGAAGTGGACGTCGTCCCAGCGGATCGGCGAGCGCTTGTGACCGGTCGACGAGAGCGACACGACGCGTCCCCCGCCGTCGGCCTCGATGAGCGGCCACAGCCGGTTGACGAGGGCGAAGTGGCCGAGATGGTTGGTCGCGAACTGCGCTTCCCAGCCGTCGCCGACCCTCGTCTCGGGGCACGCCATGATCGCCGCGTTGTCGATCATGATGTCGATCGACCGGCCGGCGTCGAGCTGCTCCGAGGCGAACGCCTCGACGCTGCCGAGGTCGCCGAGGTCGAGCGCGCCGACCGCGACGTCGTCGAGTCCCTCGGCGGCGAACACGTCACGCGCGTGGTCGGGTCGCCGGGCGGGAGCGACGACCGACGCGCCGACACCGACGAGTGCCCGGGTCGTCTCGAGGCCGAGTCCTGAGTAGCCGCCGGTGATCATGACGTGGCGGCCGGACAGGCCGATCCCGCCGAGGACGTCGGCGGGTTCCGAGCGCATGCCGTGGCCGGAGTCGATCGGGTGCTGGGGAGAGGTCATGTCCGCACCGTAGGTGCTCGCTGTTGCCCGACCGCGGGACGAATGCGAACATGTGTTCGTGGTCGGGCGAGAAGTACCGAGGGTGGGGGAGGGGCTCGCCACGATCCTGCACGCCGATCTCGACTCGTTCTACGCCTCGGTCGAGCAGCGTGACGACCCGTCGCTGCGGGGACGACCGATCGCGGTCGGGGCGAGCCCCACCGGCGGCGTGGTGCTCGCCGCGTCCTACGAGGCCAAGGCGATGGGCGTGCGGACACCGATGAACGGGCGCGACGCCTGGAAGCTGTGCCCGCACATGGTGTCGGTCCGCCCCCGATTCGAGGCCTACACCGAGGCGAGTCGAGCGGTCTTCGAGATCTTCGACGACACGACTCCGATCGTCGAGGGCATCTCGATCGACGAAGCGTTCCTCGACGTCGGCGGACTGCGCCGCCTGTCCGGTCCGCCGATCGACATCGCGTCCCGACTCCGCGACCGGGTGCGTACCGACGTCGGTCTTCCGATCACGGTCGGCGTCGCGCGGACGAAGTTCCTCGCCAAGGTGGCCAGCGGCGTCGGCAAGCCCGACGGACTGCTCGTCGTCGAGCCCGATCGAGAACTCGAGTTCCTCCACCCACTGCCGATCGAGAAGCTCTGGGGCGTGGGTGCGGTCACGTCCGAGAAGCTGCGGGCCCGCGGGATCCACACGGTCGCCGACGTCGCGTCGCTCGACGGCGAGGTGCTCGTCGGTCTCGTCGGACGGGCCATGGGGCGTCAGCTCGCGGCGCTGTCGCACAACGTCGACGCCCGCAGGGTGCGGACCGGTGTGCGGCGCGGGTCGATCGGGTCGCAGCAGGCGCTCGGTCGGGCGCGGCGCGATCGCCGGGAGCTCGACGAGGTGCTGCTCCGACTGGTCGACCGGGTGGCCAGGCGGATGCGCAACGCCGGCCGAGCGGGCCGCACCGTGACGCTCCGGTTCCGTTTCGACGATTTCGGGAGGGCGACTCGTTCGTCCTCCCTTCCCGGTCCGACCGCCGCGACCACGCCACTGCTGGAGGTCGCTCGTGCCCTCCTCGACGCGGCGTGGCCGCTCGTCGAGGAGCGGGGCGGTCTCACGCTGCTCGGTTTCACGGTCGGCAATCTCGACGACACGGGCAACGTCCAGCTCGCCCTGCCGTTCACGCGATCGGCCGAGACCGGCCTCGACACCGCGGTCGACGCAGTGCGCGACAAGTTCGGCGGTGCCAGTCTCACCCGCGCATCCACGCTGGGGAGCGACCCCGAGGCGGGAGTCCCCCTCCTCCCCGACTGACACCGTTTGTCACCGTTTGTCCCGGTTTGTCCGCTTGTCCGCGCTATCCGATCGCCGTGCCGAGCCACGAGCCGATCAGCCAGGTGGCCGTGCAGGCGGCCGTGGCCCAGGCGAGCTGGCGGAGTGCTGTGCCCACGATCGATCGCTCGGTGAACGCGGCAAGGGTCGCGCCGACCGCCAACGCCGCCACAGCGCCGAGCACGGCCGACGTGGCGATCGTCGCCAGCGGCTCGGCGGCGAGCCAGGGGATCAGCGGGACGAGTGCGCCGACGGCGAACGCGAGGAACGAGCTGACCGCAGCGCCGACCGGGTCGCC
>JBCCTP010000394.1:0-4780 GCA_039198505.1 Actinomycetota bacterium
CCCCCCCGCCACCGGGATGATCATTCGGGGACGACCGGGCGCTCGGGCGAGCTCGACGTCTGACGCCGGCGCGGCACCGCCGTCCCGATACCGTCGGTCAGGCGAGCCCGTGCGGCCAGCACGCCGGAGAGCTCGGTCTCAATTCTTGACTTGTGAGGTCGGGATTCTGCGGTAGCGTGCGGATCCATGAGCGACCAGTGGGGTTTCGAGACCAAGCAGATCCACGTCGGCGGAGAGCCCGACCCGACCACCGGGGCCCGGGCGGTGCCGATCTACCAGACGACGTCGTTCGAGTTCCGCGACGCCGACCACGCCGCCAACCTGTTCGCGCTCGGCGAGGTCGGCAACATCTACACGCGGATCATGAACCCGACCCAGGGTGCGCTCGAGGCGCGGGTGAACGCGCTCGAGGGCGGGTGCATCACGGCGATCGGGCTGCCCGGTGCGCTGGCGGTGTCCTCGGGCCAGGCCGCGTCCACGCTCGCCGTGATGAACGTCGCCGAGTCGGGCGACAACATCGTGGCCTCGCCGTCGCTCTACGGCGGCAGCTACAACCTCCTCCACTACACGCTCCCGAAGATGGGCGTCGACGTCACGTTCGTCGACGATCCCCACGACCCCGAGCAGTGGAAGGCCGCCTCGAACGAGCGGACCAAGGCGTTCTACGGCGAGACCCTGCCGAACCCGAAGAACGACGTGCTCGACATCGCCGGCGTCAGCGCGGCGGCGCACGAGGTCGGTGTCCCGCTCATCGTCGACAACACGGTCGCGACTCCGTACCTCGTTCGTCCGCTCGAGCACGGCGCCGACGTCGTCGTGCACTCGCTGACCAAGTTCATGGGCGGCCATGGCACGTCGATCGGCGGCATCATCGTCGACGGCGGCACCTTCGACTACGGCGATGCCGCACGCTTCCCCAACTTCAACGAGCCCGATCCGAGCTACCACGGTCTCGCCTACTGGCCGGCGCTGGGTCACGGCTCGTACATCCTGAAGGCGCGTGTCCAGTTGCTCCGCGACGTCGGGGCCGCGGTGTCGCCGTTCAACGCGTTCATGTTCCTCCAGGGTCTCGAGACGCTGTCGCTGCGCATGGAGCGGCACTGGTCGAACGCGCAGGCGGTCGGCGAGTTCCTCGATGCGCACGACCAGGTGCTCTCGGTCAACTACGCCGGCCTGGGGTCGTCGCCGTGGCACGAGCGGATGAAGCAGCTCGGTGAGGGCAAGGGCTACGGCTCGGTGCTGGCGTTCGAGATCGCCGGCGGCCACGAGGCGGGCAAGAAGTTCGTCGAGGGACTCGAACTGCACAGCCACGTCGCGAACATCGGCGACGCTCGCAGCCTGGTGATCCATCCGGCGTCGACCACGCACAGCCAGCTGACCCCCGAGGAGCAGGCGGCGAGCGACGTCACACCGGGCCTGATCCGTCTGTCGGTCGGCCTCGAGTCGGTCGACGACATCCTCGCCGACCTGGTGAAGGGCTTCGCAGCCGCCGCCGGCTGACCGCGACCTCCCGGGTCAGACCCGGGACGTCACGGTCAATTGTCGCGCTGGTCGCGGAGGAAGTCCTCGAAGTCGCGGGCGAGGTCCTCGGCCGACGGGATCGCCGCCTCGGTCCGCCGGTCGAACTCGGCTTCGAGCATCCGCACGTACATCTTGATCTGCTCGTCACCGTCGACGATCTCGTCGTGGACGTCGCGCCACGAAGCGATCTGGTCGGTCAGGTCGAACTCCGCGGGCACGCCGAGCACATGGCTGAGATGGCGAGCCAGTGCCGCGGTGGCCTGGGGATGCTCTGCGTTGAGGAGATAGTGCGGGATCCCGACGCGGAGCGAGATCGCCGGCATCGAGCGCGCCTCGACGGCCGCCTGCAGCACGCCGGCGATGCCCGTCACCCCCTCGTACGAGGGCGCCACGAGACCGAGTGCTCGGGCGAGATCGACCGATGCGGTGCTCCCCGTGACCGGCGGTGTCCGCGTGTGCGGCAGTGCCTCGGCCGCTGCGCCGACCGTGACCACCGCCTCGCATCCGAACGACTCGGACACGGCGAGGATCGTGTCGACGTAGGTGGTCCAGTGGAGGTGCGGTTCGACGCCGATGAGCGCCACGAGGTCTCGCTGCTCGTCGGCCGTGCGCTGCACGATGAACTTGTTCGCCGGCCAGTCGAGCTGCCGCACGTCGTCGTCGATGCGGACCATCGGCCGCTGCTGGGTGAAGTCGTAGAACGGGTCGGGATCGATCTCGCCGACGACGACCGACGAGTCGGACGCCACGAACGTTTCGGCCGCCTGCGTGGCGGCGCCGCCGGCGTCGAACCACCCCTCGAGCCCGACGATCATGACGGGACGGTCGAGGTGGCCGATCCCCTCGGTCGACAGCGTGAGTACGTCGGCGACGTCCATCCCGCGAGTCTGCCGGACGAACGGACGAACGGCGTCAGACACCGATCGACCGGCGGCGCCCTGCGTTCGACGCCGTCGACGAGTTCGTCAGCGGGCGACGACCATGCGGGTCGAGTCCCACGTGGCCGTCATGGAAGGTGCGGCGGTCTGGCCGCCGTCGACGACGAGTGTCTGGCCCGTGATCCAGCTCCCCGCGTCGGAGAAGAAGAACAGCGCCGCCTCCGCGATGTCGTACGGCGTCGACCCGCGTCCCAGCAGCGGGACCCGGTCGAGGCGATCACGAATGGCGTCGACATTGTCGGCGTCGCCCGTCGCCACATGCGCGGTCATCCCGGTCGGGATCGATCCGGGGGCGATGGCATTCGCCCGGATGCGGTGCTCCTGCAACTCGGCGGCGGCCGACCGGGCGAAACCGATCACGGCCGCCTTCGCCATGGCGTACGCGTGCGGTCCGAGTCCTCCCTGCACCCCGGCGACCGACGACGTCATGGCGATCGATCCACCGTTGCCGGCCTCGATCATCGTGCGCGCGGCGTGCTTGGTGGTGACGAACACGCCGCGCACGAGCACCGCCATCGTGGTGTCGAAGTCGTCCATCGGAGTCTCGGCGAGCGGGCCGACCGTGCCGACGATGCCGGCGTTGGCGAACGCAGCGTCCATGCGGCCGAACGACTCGACGCCGACGTCGAACGCCGCGGCCACCTGCGATTCGTCTCGGACGTCGCACGGTGCGAACACCGCAGCGTCGCCGAGGCTGTCGGCCACGGCGCGACCACGGTCCTCGCCGTAGTCGGCCACGACGACCGATCCTCCCTCGTCGACGAGGAGTCGTGCGGTGGCCTCGCCGATCCCGCTCGCCGCTCCGGTGATGACTGCGACCTTGCCGTCGAACCGACCTGCCATGGCGGCGAACCTAGGGGTCGCCGCGTCCGGCGATCGGATCGGAGCCGCCGTCACCTGCCCGAGGTGCTCGGGCGGCGATGTCAACTCGCCTGATCGGCGGTGAGCAGTTCCTGCCACGTCATGGTGCTGCCCCGGTCGTTCTCCCACCGAGGAGGCGGCGGCAGGGTGCCGCGCCGCACATCGATCTCGAACTTCGCCCGCCAGGCGAGTCGGCGGAGCACCGACCCGAGATATGCGCCCACGATCGAGAGCTTGCCGAGCGGTCCCGTCGGGGCGCCCGCGGCGACCTCGAGGAGCGACCAGTACCGCCGGCGGAGATTCCACTCGAGCTTGAGCCGACCGGACACCGACGGATCGTAGAAATCCTGCTGCGTACGGGCCGACGGCGCGCGGTCGTACGTGGACGACGAACCCTGGTGGCGGCGGAGGAACGACATGACACCCGGGACCTCGATCACGTTCCCCTGCAGCACGATGTCGGCCATCATCGGAAGGTCGGAACCGAAGTACCCGCCCAGACGACGCGTGCCGCGCATCAGCTCGGCCCGCATCACACCGAAGACGATCACGTTCGCCGTCGAGCCGTCGCGCAGGAGGGCGTCGAACACCTGGCGGCCTCGGGCAGCCGTGCTCGTCGACCAGTCGGGCATGTCGACGATCTCCTCGAACGAGTAGAGGATGCGCGAGTGCTCGTCGATGAACGCCGTCTCGGGGTAGGCGAGGACGGCGTCGGGATCGGCGCGCAGCGCGTCGATGCACCGCTGGAAGAACTCGGGCGCACACGGATCGTCGACGGCGCACCACTTGAAGAACTCGCTCCGGCACTCGTCGAACGCCTGGTTGAAGTTGGCGGCCGCGCCGAGGTTCTGCTCCTGGCGGATGACCCGGATGCGATCGTCCCGCGCCGCGTAGTCGGCGATGATCTCGGGCGTTCGATCCGTCGATGCGTTGTCGAGGATCACGACCTCGAAGTCGGTGTACGTCTGAGCGAGAACGCTGTCGAGGGTCTCGACGATGAACTCCTCCCCGTTGTAGACCGGCATGCCGATGCACAGCGACGGGACGACGTCGCGTTCGAGCTCCTGGTTCATCTCTACTTCTCCTGGCAATTCGTCGGGGCGCGGGCGCGCGAGTCGGGCGGACGGCTCGTTCAGTCGAGCGGTGTGATCACCGGCTCGAGCGAACGCGAGCGGAGGTCTGCGGCGATCTCGTCGGTGTAGATCGGGTTCATCACGATCACCTCGTCGGGCTGCAGATCGACGAGGTCATCGGGCCCGATGACCTGGTGGCCGGTTCCGCCGAGGTACGTGCCGTGCTTGCGCGGGTTGATGTCGACCGCCGCGGCGATCTCGTCGCCGACGCCGAGCGTGGTGAGGAACGCCACCGCCTTCGAGCCACCGCCCCACAGCACGGTGGTGCGGCCCGCTGCGTGGGATTCCTGCAGACGTCGGCGCCACTCGGCGACGCGGCGCGGCGCC
>JBCCTP010000395.1:0-4769 GCA_039198505.1 Actinomycetota bacterium
GCTTGGTGGGATCACGCCGGAGGTAGCCGAGCCGCTGGAGGGTGGTGAGATGGGTGTGGACGGTGGACGGCGAGGTGAGCCCGACCGCGTCGCCGATCTCCCGCACCGACGGGGGGTAGCCGCGATCGCGCATCTGCTGCTCGATGAACGTGAGGATGTCGCGCTGACGCGTGCTGATCCGAGGTGCCATGACGAACATGGTATTGACCAGGGGGATCGAGGTCAAACATCTGTACGTCGGACACATGTTCGAATTTGTCGGCGCCGGTGTTGACGTAGGCGCCCAAAGCGGCTTCACTGTCGAACATGCGTGCGACGAACACCCGTTCTGACGATCTCCTGCGGACGAACGATCGTCGCCGCGTCGCTGCCCGTCGGCGGGTCCACCATCCGGCGTCTCGACAGCGGTGCCACCGGCGGCGGCACGCCCCGGCCCCGGTGCGACGCCCGCGGTACGCGGTGCGGCGAGCGGTGGCCGCCGCGTTCCTCGTCCTCGGTCTGGTCGGTGCAGCGGGTGCGGCCGAGGTCGCCTGGAGCGCGCTCGCCGACCCGACCACGGCCGGCGCCGCCTCGTCCGACACCCCTCGATCCGAGGTCGAGATCCACGTCGCCCGGCCCGGCGACACCCTCTGGTCCATCGCCGACACCTACCGCGGCGATGTCGGCCAGAGCGCGTACGTCGATGCGCTGGTGCGGATCAACGGAGGGGCCAGCATCGTCGCCGGTCAGCCCGTCCGCTTGCCCTGATGATTCCGGCGTCGTCCCGTTGTCGCGGCCGTGGCGTCAGGCGTCTCGGACGCGACGCCATCGGGTGAACACGAATCCGGCGTCGTCCACCGCCACCTGAGCAGGATCGAATCGGCGGACGGTCTCGGCGCCGCCCACGGCGAGGCGAGGTCCCTCGCCGGCCACCAGGGCGGGAGATGTCGTGATCGACATCTCGTCGAAGAGGTCGGCGTCGGCGACCGCGCCGTTGAGGCGTGCGCCCCCCTCGACCTGCACGAAGTCGACGTCGCCCGCGACCGACGAGAGGCGCGACATCGCGAGGGCGAGGTCGACCTCACCGACGCCGGCGCGGACCACGTCGACACCGCTGTCCTCCGCCGACGTGTCGTCGTCGCCGACCCGGGTGTTCTCGGTCGTCACGATGAACCCCGCTCCGCTCCGGAACAGATCGGTCGACAGGTCGACGCGTCCCGATCGTGTGACGACCCCGATCCGATGGTCATCGCGTGCCGGCGGCCCGTACCCCTCGCCCGCCGCCGTTCCGGCCCCGACCAACACGACCTGGGCAAGTGCGCGCAGCCGGAGCATCACCGACTGGTCGACGGGGCTCGACAGACCTCCCGACAGTCCGGCCACGGCGATCGAGCCGTCGATCGACGTCACCATCGAGAGGCCGACCCACGGTCGATCGGGGCGCGAGCCCAGCGGAGCGGCGTACGCCTCCTCGACGGTGGTCTCGACGGGCGGGCCGGGGTGGATCACGAGCACCCGGCGATGTTGCCAGGGTCGCGTGCGACACGTCACCGCCACCGCTCAGAACGGGGGCACCGCCGCGTCGATCGGCTGGCGTACGGTCGTCGCAGCATGCTCGAACGGTCGACGACGCCCTCCGGTCGCGTCGCCGAGCGTCGGGCGTGGGTCACCGTCGCCGCCGCCACGCTGTGCAGCGCCCTGCCGGCCTTTCTCACCGGTGCGCTCGGGGTACAGCTGCGCGACGAACTCGGCCTCACCGCCACGCAGATCGGACTGTCGATGGGTGCGTCGTTCACCGTCGCCGCGGTGGCGTCGGCCCCGATGGGACGGTTGGCACAGCGCATCGGTCCCCGCCTCGGGTTCCGGGCCGGCCTCTCCGTGAGCGCCACCTCGATGCTGTTGATCGCGGTCTTCGCCCGCGAGTTCTGGCAGTTCGTGCTGTTCCTCGCGATCGCCGGCGGCGGGAACGCACTCAACCAGCCCTCGGCCAATCTGCTGCTCGCCACGCACATCGACGGAGAGCGGATGGGGTGGGCGTTGGCGACGAAGCAGTCGGGCATGCCGGCCGCGGCGCTGGTCGGTGGCGGCACGGTTCCGCTCATCGCTCTGACGGTCGGCTGGGAGTGGGCGTACGCACTCGGCGCCTGCCTCGCGGTCGTGGCTGCCGTCGCGCTCCCGGCCGATCGCCGCACGATCGCGACCGGGCCGTCGAGCGCGGAGGCGCCGGCCCCCGCTCATCTCGCTGACGGCGGCGCGGTGCTCGACCCTCCCGATCGCGGTCCCGCCCGTCCCGATCTCGGCCTGGCGCTGCTCGTGCTCTACGCATGCGTCGGGCTGCTCGGGGCCACCGCGGCCGGAGCGATGGTCGGGTTCATCACCAGCGGAGCCGAGGCGTCCGGGCTCGATCCCGGTGTCGCCGGGCTGGTGTTGAGCCTCGGATCGCTCGTCGGCATCGTCAGCCGGCTCGTGCAGGGACTCCAGGTCGACCGGCGCGGCGTCCTCCCGATCCAGCGACTCGTGTGGCTGTTCGGACTCGGTGGCCTCGGCGTGCTGTTCCTCGCCGTGGACCGTCCGCTGACGTATCTGCTCGCGCCGATCCCCGCGTTCGCCTTCGGTTGGGCGTGGCCGGGGCTCTTCAATCTCTCGGTGATCCGGAACAACCCGTCCGCGCCCGCTGCGGCGACCGGCGTCAGCCAGGTGGGAGTGTTCGCCGGCGCGGCGGTGGGCCCTGCGCTCGGCGGCCTCATCATCGACGCCGCCGGGTACCGGGCGCTGTGGCTCGTGTCGTCGGCATCGCTGCTCGCCGGCTCGGCGATCGCGGTGTATCTGCGCGCACGAGTCCGAGCCGGGAGGGCTCGGTCTGGGAGCATCGGGTCATGACGCGCACGGCCTATCGCACGTGCCCGCTCTGCGAGGCAGGCTGCGGGCTCGAGATCACCGTCGACCTGAGCGAGGACGGCACCGAGTTCGCGAAGCGGATCCGCGGCGACCGCGACGACGTGTTCTCGCACGGTTTCCTGTGCCCGAAGGGATCGACGCTGAAGCAGCTGCACGAGGATCCGGACCGTCTCCGCCGCCCGCTCGTGCGGCGAGACGGCGAACACGTCGAGGTCACCTGGGACGAGGCGTGGGCCGAGATCGAACGCCGTCTGATGCCGGTGCTCGAGGAGCACGGTCGCGAGTCGAGTGCGGTCTACGTCGGGAACCCCACGGCGCACAGCCTGTCGGCGATGCTCTACTCGCGGATGCTGCTGACGGGTCTCGGCACGCGCAACCGGTTCAGCGCCTCCACGGTCGATCAGATGCCGCGACACGTGGCGTCCGGCCACGTGTTCGGGTCGCCGGTCGCGATCCCGGTCCCCGATCTCGACCGGACCGATTTCCTGCTGATCCTCGGCGCCAACCCCTACGCGTCCAACGGGAGCGTGTGCACCGCCCCCGACTTCCCGGGTCGGATCGAGGCGGTCCAGGAGCGTGGTGGCCGCGTCGTGGTCGTCGATCCGCGCCGGTCGCGAACGGCCGAGCAGGCCGATCAGTGGATCTCGATCCGTCCCGGAACCGACGCGCTGCTGCTCGCCGCGGTCGTCCACGTGCTCTTCGCCGACGGCCTCGCCGACCCGGGCGATCACGTCGTCCGACACCTCGAGGGTCTGGCCGAGGTCGAGGCGGCCGTGTCACCGTTCCGGCCCGAGTCGGTCGCCGAGGCGACGGGAGTCCCCGCTGACACGATTCGGGCGCTCGCCCACGATCTCGCGGCGGCGCCCACCGCAGCGGTCTACGGCCGCATCGGCACGACCGTCACCGAGTTCGGCTCGACCGCGTCGTGGCTGGTCGATGTCGTCAACATCGTCAGCGGCAACCTCGATCGTCCGGGTGGTGCGATGTTCCCGCTTCCGGTCGCCGGAGGCGGCACCACTCGTGGAACGCCGGGGACCGGTCCCGGGTTCCGCACCGGCCGGGGGCACACGCGTGTGAGTCAGCGCCCCGAGGTGATGGGGGAGTACCCGGCCGGGGTGTTGGCCGAGGAGATCACGACCCCGGGAGACGGACAGCTGCGCGCGCTCATCACCGTCGCCGGGAATCCGGTTCTGTCGACGCCCAACAGCGAGCAGCTCGCCGACGCGCTCGATCAGCTCGACGTGATGATCTCGGTCGACATGTATCTCAACGAGACCACGCGGCACGCCGACGTGATCCTGCCGCCTCCGTCGCAGCTGGAGCGATCGCACTACGACGTCCTGCTCCTGCAGTTCGCCGTCCGCAACGTGGCGAACTACTCGCCGCCGGTCCTCGAGCGCGATCCGGACCAGCCCGACGAGTGGGAGATCATCGCCCGGCTCACCATGATCGCCCAGGGGCAGGGTGTCGACGCCGATCCCGCCGTGGCCGACGACCTCGCCGCCGCCGGGCTCGTCCGGTCCGCGGTGAAGGACCCGTCCTCGAAGGTCGCGGGGCGCGACGCCGACGAGATCATGACCGAGCTCGAGGCGTCGGGCCGGCGTGGTCCCGAACGTCTTCTCGACGTGATGCTCCGGACGGGACCGTTCGGCGACGGGTTCGGGGCCGAGCCCGACGGCACGTCCCTCGACGACCTGCTCGCACATCCGCACGGCCGCGACTTCGGCGCGCTCGAGCCGCGACTGCCCGATGTGTTGCGCACGCCGTCGGGGCGCATCGAGATGGCGGCCCCCGTGCTGATCGACGACCTCGCCCGCCTGGCCGACTCGATCCCTCGGTTCGCCGATCAGGGTCATGTTCTCGTGGGGCGGCGTCACCTGCGGAGCAACAAC
>JBCCTP010000396.1:0-4762 GCA_039198505.1 Actinomycetota bacterium
CAACCTGATCTTCGTCGGGAACCAGCTCCTCGTGGTCGAGCCGCTCGCCGTCGACCGGACGCGTCTGACGATGCATCTGATGCTGGCGCCCGGCGCAGCGCCGGAGATCGACCAACTGCGGCTTCGCGTCGACGAGGACTTCGTCAGCTTCGGAACACCCGACGACCTCGAGATGTTCGAGCGGGTCCAGGAAGGTCTCGCGATTCCCGAGATGGAGTGGATCGACGTGTCGAGGGGACTGGTCGACGGCGCCGACGAGTCCGACGAGGACGGGGTGGTGTCGGGGCCGATCACCTCCGAGGCGCCCCAGCGCGGGTACCTGCGGCGCTATCTCGAGATGCTGACCACCGAGGTCGTGACGCGTGCCCGTTGACGCCGACGCTGCCGATCTCGAACACGACGGTTTCGTCGTCGTCCGGGGGTTGGTGGACAGCGACTGGTGCGTTCGGCTCTGCACGGCGATCGAGCAGACGCGCCGCGATCCCAGCCCGCACTACGGCGTGCTGTCCGAGCCGGGGACCGCTCGCGTGGACAGCGATCTGTTCCGGTGGTCGGACGATCCGGTGATCGGAGCATTGACGTCCGCGTCGCCGCTCGTCGACCTCGCCGCGACGTTGCTCGCGGTGTCCGAGGTGGTCCTGGTCGAGGACCAGTGGTTCTGCTCGGCGCCCGGTGCCACGACACCCAGTCCATGGCACCAGGACGGGCCGTACTACCACCTCGATCGCCCGTTCCTCACCGTGTGGATCGCCCTCGACGACGTCGACGCCTCCGCCGCCCTGCGCGTGGTCGCCGGATCCCACGCGACCGGGACGACGTACGCACCCGTCGAGTTCTCGGCCGGTGACGCGACGATCGGCGCCAGCGATCTCCAACCCGTTCCGGACGTCGATGGCGATCCGGATCGCTTCGATGTCGTGACGACCGCCTTCCGCGCCGGGGACGCCGTCGCGCTCGACTCGCGTCTGCTGCACGCCACCGGGCCGGCACGCATCGTCGACCGGCCGTTCCGTCGCATCTCGACGCGGTGGGCGCATCCCGACACCCGCTTTCTCGATCAGGGAACGCAGGCCGCCCGTTTCTGGGACGCCCTGCCCCACGGCCTCAGCGACGGCGACCGCATCGCCGGCGACGTCTTTCCGGTCCGCCGACCGATGCAGGTGATGGAGGAGGAGGTCAGCGATGGCTGACCGAGACCAGCACGAAACGTGTGACGGCCCGACCGAGTGGCCGCCACCGGTGGCGCTGGGTCGATGGGTACACGATCGAGTCCCCGGATCGCAGCTCGTGCTCGACGACCTCACCGTCGTCGCGGGCGAGGTCGACGGCGAGGCTTCCGGACTTCACGTGGATCATCTCGCGGCCGACCGACGCGAAGTATCCGCCGAGGTCTGCGCCCGGCTGCACCTCGTATTCGGCAACGCTGAACGGCTCACCGAGCCCGGTCAGCTGACGACGCCAACTCGCCTCTCCGTCGTCGGTCACCAGGTACCGCTGTCCCTCGTCGGATCGCGTCACGACGACGTCGGCGGTGACCGGACCCGCGAGCAGACGCTCGGGCGTCGTCTCGAGGAACCGGGCGATCGAGAAGAGCGAGATCAGACTCGGCGCGGCGTATGCGGTCTCGACTTGGCTGAGGAACGGAACCGACAGTCCGGTGCCCTCCGACACGTTGCTGAGCGTCAGCCCGAGCTGCGTGCGGCGGGCGCGCACGGCGTGTCCCAACTCCACGAGCGATTCGGCGTCGGTGGGTTCGGCAGACGTCGACGACACGCAGCACCGACCCTACAGCGATCGTGCGCTGGCCTTCGCGTCCACCCGGGCGCGAGCCGACCCAGCAGGCATCGCTCCGGGGGAGACCGGTGACGTCGCCGAGGTCGGGAGTGACGGGACGGGGGCCGGCCGAGGAGATCGCTGACGTGGTCGTGATCGGAGGCGGCCACAACGGCCTCGTCTGTGCTGCCTACTTGGCTCGCGGTGGGCTCGATGTCGTCGTGCTCGAACGGAACGACCGATGCGGTGGAGCGCTCTTCTCCTCCCGGGCCGGCGGAACCACACTCGAACACGGCGGGGTCGAGCACACGACGATCGTCGCGTCGACCATCCCCGACGAGCTGGACCTGGCGGAGCACGGGCTCGAGTACTCCCATCGGACTCTCGCCGGGGTGCACCGCTTCGGCGATGGAGTCCAGATCGTCGTCGCCGAGACCGCCGCCGAGACCGCAGCATCGATCTCGGCGCTCGACCCTCGCGACGGCGACGCCTGGCTCGAGTTGGTCGCCACCTCTCGACGGCTCTTCGATCTCCTGGCTGACGTCGGCGAGGGTCGACCGATGACACCGTCCCTGCTCCAACGCGGAGCACGACTGCTTCCCGCGGCGGATCGAGCGGTCGCCGAGCTGGCGGCGATGTCCGTCGCCGAACTCGCCTCCGACCGGTTCGCGTCCCCCCACGTGCGGGCCATGGCCATCGCACGCTCGTCGTTCTCCGGTCTGCCCGGGTGGGCGCCCGGGACCGCGGCCGTCTTCTGCCTGACCCCCGGAGGCCACGGTCGGCGGTTCTCGCGACCCATCGGTGGCTCGAACGCGTTCGTCTCGGCGCTGCGCCGAGCCGCTGACGCACGAGGCGTGCGAATCCGAACCGGCATGTGCGTCGAGTCGATCAGATCGGCGTCCGACAGCTCCTGGGAGGTCTCGGCGGGTTCGAGCGGTCGATTCCGCGCTCGACACGCCGTGGTCCACGCTGCGGCACCGACCGACCTCGTCCGTCTCGTCCGACCGCTCGAGGTCCTTCCGACCCGCCTCGTGCGAGGTCTCCGACACGTCGAGGTGGTCGCCGGCAATCTCAGCCAGTTCACCCTCGCTGCATCACTCGCCGAGCCGCCGGACTGGCCGGCAGACCTTCCCGCCGACGCGCCCGCCGCGATGCTCTGGCTCGTCGACCGTCCCGGCGACGTGATGGAGGGGCATGCGGCCGCCGCTGTCGGCTCTCTCCCACGTCGTCCGTCGGTCGTCGCCACGTTTCCGTCCGTCGTCGACGCGACCGCGGCGCCGCCCGGGGAGTCCTCGATGTGGGTCAACGGCTTCCTCGCCCGTCATCTCAGCGGTCGTCCGTGGGTCGAGGATGACGTCGCGATCGCCGCGGAGGCGGTGTGGTCAACCGTCGAACGGTGCCTGCCCGGCGTTCGCGCCCGCGTGTCGGCAGAGGTGTTCACGTCCCCGGCCGACCTCACAGCGCGCACCGGGATGGAGAATCCCGGCTCGCACCTCGCGACCAGTGTGCACCAACTGCTCGGTGGCCGTCCCGTGCGCGGATTCGCCCGCCACCGGGCGGGACGCGGCATCTACATGACGGGTGCGGGAACCGGTGCCGGTCCGTCGATCAGCGGCCTTCCCGGTCGCTCGTGCGCTCGCGCAGTCCTCGACGACGTCACTCGCGGCGGGGTGCCAGGGAGGGCCAGATCGATGGTCGACATGGCCGGAGCAGAGGCCCGACGTGCTCGACGACTCCTCGAGCTCGTGACCGACCGAGCACCAGACGACCGCTGATCCGAACGACGATGGGAGAGAGATCATGAAGATCCACGAGGTCCGAGCAGTGCTGGCCGGCTACCGCAAGACCGATCCGGACATGCAGCGGAGTTTCGCCCTCGTACGAATCGAGACCGACGGAGGCGTCGTCGGATGGGGGGAGGCGTCGACGAACTGGGGGCACTCGTACCCGACGGTCTTCCGGGCCGCCGTCGACGACGTGGCGGCGAGGCATCTGGTCGGTCGCGATGCGTTGGCGCTCCGTGATCGCGTCGCCGATCTCCGGGTCGCGTTCGACGGATACCTCGGTTGGGAGGGACTGACGAGCCAGGTGATCGGTGCCGTCGAGATCGCGCTGTGGGATCTGCTCGGACAGGAAGCGGGTCTTCCGATTCATCGATTGCTCGGCGGCGCTCCCTCGCCGATCCCGCTGTACGGGACGGGAACGACGGTGTTCGAGGAGTCGGCGCAGTGGCACGCCCACTACTTCGATCAGTGCCTGGCCCTGGGCTTCGCCGGTGTCAAGGTGCGCCTCGGCCGGGAGATCGACGCCGATGTCGAGGTCGTCAGAACGGTGCGCGAACACATCGGTCCCGATGTGTTGCTCGGCGTCGACTCCTACTGGTTCCACGACCCCGACTCCGCGATCGAGCTGGCTCGCCGGATCGAGCCCTACCGCATCCACTTCTTCGAGGAGCCCGTGCCCCAGTATCAGGCCGATTCTCTCGCGCGGGTCCAACGAGAGGCCCCCGTGAGGATCGCGGTCGGCGAGCGCGTGTTCTCGACTCGTTCGTACGCCGACCTGGCTCGACGGGACGCGGCGCGCGTGTTCGAGCCGGACGCGACGCTCAACGGCGGGATCACCGCGTGCATGGAGACGGCCGCGATCGCCGAGCGGCACGGCGTCGAGGTGATCCCGCACGTGGGTGGACCGACAGTCGTCGGACTCGCCGCGAACCTCCACTGGGCCACGGCGGCTCAGGTCAGACTGTGCGAGTACGACATCGACCCGCACCAGCCGATGATCACCGACATCGGCGACAACCCGGGGCTCGCCCTCATAGATCTTGAGGGCGGCACGATCACGGCACCCACGGGTCCTGGACTCGGCGTCGACGTCGACGAGGAACTCCTCGCCCGCCACCCGTACGTCGAAGGCGACACGTACGCCGAACTCTTCCCCGAACACGAGTCTGGCACGAGCGCGGCAACTGGGTCGCAGCCATGACAGG
>JBCCTP010000397.1:0-4756 GCA_039198505.1 Actinomycetota bacterium
ATCTGACCTGTCCGCCTGCGCCCGGGCCAGATCCGGACACTGTCCGCCTGCGCCCGGGCCAGATCCGGACACTGTCCGCTTCCGCCCAGGTCGGGAACGACACCGCCCGGAGCGCCGGCGCGACCGACGCACCCCGCACGGACTGGTGATACTCGTCGGATGGAACGGATCCGCCGTGCCCGTCCGATCGTCGCGCTCATCGCCACGCTCGGAGTCGCTGCTGCGATCGCCCCGATGGTGGTGGCCGCTCCGGACGGCGTCGACGGACCGGCGACCGCGACCGACCAGGCCGTGCGCGTCGACCCGGTGGTGCCGTTCTCGCCCGGCAACCCGGCCGGCCCGCCACTGCCCGCGGACGCTCGCCCCGTCGACACGTCCACTCCCGATGTCGTGGTCGGCACCGGTACGCCGTCGAGCTGCACGTCAGCCGCCGTCGTGAATGCCGTCGCCCAAGGCGGTGTGATCACGTTCGACTGCGGCCCGGATCCGGTCACGATCCCCATGACTGCGACCGCAATGGTGTTCAACCGGGTGAACGGCGTGGACACCCAGCGCGTCGTGATCGACGGGGGAGGACTCGTGACGCTCGACGGGCAGGGTCAGCGACGCATCCTCTACATGAACACGTGCGACCAGGGTCTGGTGTGGACGACTCCCACGTGCCAGAACCAGCCGTTGCCTCGGCTGACGCTGCAGCGGATCACGTTCGCCAACGGCAACAGCACGGGTCAGAACCAGCTGCTCAACGGTTCGCCATTGCCCGGCGGCGGTGGCGGGGGAGCGGTGTTCGTCCGTGGCGGGGAGGTCACGGTCGTCGACACGATCTTCCGGAACAACCGGTGCGACGAGACCGGCCCCGACGTGGGCGGAGCGGCACTCCGCGTCTTCAGCCAGTTCGACGGTCGACCCGTCGTCCTGGCCAACAGCACCCTCACCGGGGGACGTTGCTCCAACGGCGCAGGAACGTCGTCGATCGGCGTGTCGTGGCGGATTCTCAACAGCGTGTTCACCGACAACGTCACCACCGGCCGCGGCGCCAACCCACGACGGCCCGGCACACCGGGGGGAGGAAACGGCGGCGCGATCTACCTCGACGGCAACGAGATGACGCTCGAGCTCGAGGGCAGCATCGTGCGCGGCAACGTGGCGAATGAAGGAGGCGGCGCGGTCTTCTTCGTGTCGAACAACCGGACGGGGCGGGCGTTCGTCCGGTCGTCGGAGTTGATCGGCAACCCGAGCCTCGGATTCGAGACCGCTGGCTTCCCCGGCATCTTCCACCTCGGCTCCGGCGACCCCGTGGTCACCGACTCGGTCCTGAGCTGAACCGACCCCGGACCTGGGCCAGAGCGGACAGCGTCCGGATCTGGCCCGGGCGGAAGCGGACAGCTGACTTGTCTAGCCGCCGTAGTGGGCAGCCTGACGTTGGCCGGCGCGCATCTCGGTGACCGCCGTCGCGACGTCGTCGATCGCCGCCTCGAGTTCAGCGATGACTGCGTCGCGATCGTCGGTGAACGCCAGCTCGTCGGCGAGCCGGCGCAGGCGATCCGACGATCTCCACGCGGCGAATCGACCCCACTCGGTCCACAGCGCCGCTGGGTCGTCGACACCGATGAGGTCCGCACTGCGGCTCTGCGCCGACCGTGACGTGTCGAGCGCGACGTACCCGTTGACCATCGAGATCCGCTCACTCAACTCGTCGAGAGCTCCCGCGCGATGGACGACCATGTCGCCGTGCAGCGCGATCGCCCAACCCGGACCGGGAACGTCGGGCGTGACGATCCGCTCCAGCGGCGGAGTCCGACCGTCAGCCGCCAGGTCGGCGGCCTCGGCCTTGGTCCCAGCGAAGTACTGGAATCGACCGCCGGCCACCGTCGCCGGGTCGGTGACGGCGACGACGCAGTCGAGCGGCAGCGTGTCGTGGTGCCACTTGTCGATCGACTCGTCGATGCGTGACGGCTCGTAGTTGAGGTGCCCGAGGTGGTGACCCATCGGGTGCGGTGCCACGGCGACGCCGTAGATCGACTCCATGTGCGCGGTCCAGTCGGGGCTGACGCACAGATCGCGTAGCCATCGAGACCGGTAGCAGCCACCGCGGACGGTTCGCTCGATCCGATCCGCTGCGGGCCGGGTGAACGCTCGCAACCGACGCGCCGTCGCGAGCATGATCTCCGCGCCCTCGTCGGACAGCAGTCGGAACGGCGCCGACGCAGCGAACGGCGTGGCCGTTCCGGCGGCCTCGTCCGCTGCGTACCCGAGCTCGGCCAGGGTCACGACGGACGACGGCGCCTCCAGTTGCAGGTGGCGGTCGGGATCGAACGCAGGCTCGTCGTCGAGCCACTCGAATCCGGCGGGAGACGTGCTGGGAAAGTCGACGGCGTGACCCATCGACCGGATCGTACGACTCGGCTGTGCGCCGGATTCAGCGACGCACGGGCGGAGCGACCGCCACGTCGGGGGACCCGATCTCGAGCCACTCGAAGAGGTGCTCCCAGAAGTGCCGGATCTTCGACTCGTTGTAGTTGGCGAAGATGACCTCCTGCTGCTCCTGGGCCTTCAACCCGGCCTGCACATGCGGCAGGTTCACCGAGTCCTGCTGGAAGATCTTCGCCGTGGCGCCGAGCTCGGTCGCCAGGGTCCAGTCGTCGTCCGGACCGAGCTTCGTGACCGAGGCCGGCGCCGGCCGGTTCTCCTGGTCCCCCCAGGGCACGAACATCATCACCTCGAAGATGCACGTGTCGGGATCGTTGCCGTTGGGTCGGAACCGGTAGTTCAGTGGGTTGAACGTGCCCCACGGCGACCAGTTGGGGAACACCGAGTACCAGATCGCGTCGACGAGGTCGGCGTCGCTGAACTGCTCCGGATCGATGTCGCCGCCCGCCTTCTGCCGCCATTCGTCGCGGCGGGTCGCCGCCGTGATCGCTCGCGCCTCGACCTCGGACTCGACGTCGGGCTTGCCCATGATCGGCACATCGAACACTCCGTCGGGCGACGGTCCGCCGATCCAGATCAGCAGGTGCGGATCGGCCTGCGTGATCGGTCCCGACACCCAGGTGGCGTCCGACTCGAAGATGCTCTCGTGGCCGTCGAGATCGATGACTCGCACCCGGCTGTGCTCGCCGGGGTCGTCGGTGTCGACGCGCTCGTAGATGTGCCCGTTCATGGGATGGCGGTACCGGACGAACTGCTTGCCGTCAGGATCGGTCTCCCAACGCGGCATGTCGGCGAGGTGCGGCGAGTCGATCTGCTGAGGAGAGATCGCCCGGCTGAAGTTGCCCCACGTGTCGTACCGGGTGTTGGCGTCGCCGAGCGTCTGCATCAACGTCGGGTGCGTCGCGACCACGTGGTACGCCTCCATGAAGGCCTCCTGGCAGGCCTTCCAGTTGCACCGCATGATCTTCTCGACGTGCGCGACCTTGACCTTGCGTTCGAACGGGTACCGCTCGAAGTGCTGGTCGAGGCCGTCGAGGTACTCGGCGAGCGGGCCGGCCTCGCGGTCGGGGTTGATGAAGACGAAACCGTCCCAGGTGTCGACCGACGCCTCGGGCAGCGAGTAGTCCTCCTTCTTCACCGACGGGAAGTCCCACTCGCAGGGGATCTCTTTCATCGTGCCGTCGAGGTTCCAGGCCCAGCCGTGGAACGCACACCGCAGGTTCTTGGCGCCCTTGCCGTTCGCCTCCCGCAGCAGCCGGCCCCGGTGGAGGCACGCGTTGCGATACGCCTTGATCGTGTCGTCGCCCTCACCGGTCCGCACGATGAGGAACGACATGTCCGCGATCTCGTACACGTGATAGTCGCCGACGTTGGGGATCTCCTCGACGAGGCATGCCAGCTGCCACACGCGACTCCACAGCTTCTCGACCTCGAGCGCGTGGAACTCGGCCGAGGTGTAGTACCAGGCGGGGATGCGGGTGTTGCCCTCCGCAAGGCCCTGCCGCGACTCCTTGCGCAGCGGTGCGTGGACCGGATGCGTGTCGTGGTCCATCAGCTCGGTCTGGCTGATCCCGGCGGAACGGTCGGTGCCCGTGATCGTCTCCGTCATCCGCCGATGATCGCAACGTCGACCGGTGACGAGCGAGTCGTGTCGACGCGCGACCTGCGCGTGCTGCGATCATCGCTGGGATGACGTTCCCGACTCCGATCGAGGTGGACGACAACGGGACCCTGCGCGGTCCGTTGCTTGCGCCGGCGCAGATGCTCGCCGACCAGGAGTACGACGGTCACTCGAGCGTCCACGACGACGACCAGGCCGAGAAGCTCGGACTCGCGGGCGCGCCGATCGAGGGGCCCACGCACTTCAGTCAGTTCGACCCGATCGCCGTGCACCGATGGGGTCAGGGCTGGTTCGAGCGCGGGTGCCTGAGCGCGCACTTCCGGAACATGGTCGTCGAGGGAGAGGAGGTCCGTGCCGAGCTCACGCCGACCGGAGCCACGGCGTCGACGATCGCCGCGTACAAGGCCGACGGCACTCCGGTCCTGACGGGCACCGCGACGCTCGGCACCGACGATCCGACCGACCTCGACGAGCGGCGGCAACGGGGCGAGGGCGACCCGGGCGAACTCCACATCGTCGACCGACTCGAGATCGGCATGACCCGCGATCCGGTCATCGTCACGATGGAGCTCGACTCCCACAACGGGCCGCTCTACCCGTTCACGCTCGCCGAGAAGCTCGCCGCGATCACGGAACGGTCGAGTTGGTACGACGGTGACTCGCCGTGGGGTGGTCCGATCGTCCCGACCGAGATGCTGAGCGTGC